>JAFAUY010000059.1 GCA_019243005.1 Verrucomicrobiota bacterium
AGACGCCCGGGAGAAACCGCCTTCATGGCCGGCGGCAGGGCACCGGTGGCCAGGGTACCGCCACGTTGGGCGCTTTCCTCAAAGATGACGGCAAAACTCGGGTCGGGCGCCTCCTTACAAAGCAAACAGTAAACCTTGGAGTTCAGCACCACCGAAAGGTTCCCTTCCACGTTCGACCGGACCGCTTTCAGCGATAAAAAATTGGTGCCTTTGTTAAACGAGATCTGGAACAGGTCAGGACCGTCGGGAACCGGGTTAGGGCTGAAGCCGAATCCGTCCAAAGCTTCGATCCGGGCCGGAAATTCGACGGTGGTGATGCCTTTCAAGCCCACCTTGATGATGGCCGGCTCAGCCTGGTTCAGCGGTGCGCGTACAATCTTCGACGCGAGCTCCTCACCGGCACGCCCCAGAACCGGAACGAGAGCGAACCAGAGGATAACGGGCAGGTAACTATTTTTCATTTCGTTTTGATGCGGATAAAGGTTCGGGCTGGCCCAGGTTGTAATCGGTGACGGCAAACGGGTAACGCTTGTTCCGGCCAAGGTAGGGATTGCGAATGAGTTTGAGATTGAGCGTAACGGGTTGGGCCTGGTTGACTTGCTCGTCGCCCACCTGCGCTTCGGTCAAGAGTTGCCCTACCACATGGCTGAGCAGAACGCCGTCGCCCAAGGCTTGAAAATCGATGCGGGCAACCTCCAGTTTCTGGTGAATGTTTTTCTTCGCCAACTCTTCGGCGACGGCCTTCAACTCCGACCTGGCTTTTTGCGCGGCGTCGGGCAGGTAAACCCGTTCGAGGGTATCAGGAGCGTCAAACCCTTGCGGGCCACGGTCCAGAAAGGATTTTGCAGCCCAATAAGAAATGGTCTCAATGATCTCGCGACTTTCCTCGGCCGGCACAAGGGGTGCGATCATTAATGATTCCGTGCCGTCGAGCAACGCTACTTTTTGGGGGCGCGTCATGACGGTCACCAGATAGAGAGGAACCACGACGTGAGCGGCCAGCGACAGCACCAGCGCGACCCAGAGCAACCGGACGGTGCGCCGCTGTGCGGCGAGGACATTGGCCGCACGGTGTGCGGCTCCCGTCGCCTGCACCCGCGGGTCGCGTGCGACCTCATAATCGTACAGGGCTTCGTCCGCACCGGCGCTCACGTCCGGCGATGCCGCCGGGGGCGGCGCCGCGCGGCCCGCAGCCGTTTCCGGCCCCGGTCCAGGCACGGGTTCCCTGGAGGTGGGTGGTTCAGTAACCGCGCTGCTCATATCTGGAATCGAGGTATCTCCGGGCTCGCTCGGATGAATTTCGGGTTTGCGGCGGTTTCAACAGGTCTTCCACGCTGTACGCCGTATGCCGGCCGTAATCGCCGGCTTCCGAAGCCATTGCCCCGAAAGCCTCGCCCAAATCCCCCAGACGGTTCGATACCCCGCTTACCCCTTTCAAACCGAGGCCCAGCATCCCGCGCGCACTTTGGCCCAGGCTCGGCCCGGACCGATAACTCCCGGCCGGCCGGCCGGTCACGTCTGATTCGCCCAGTTCGGAAAACCCTGCCAACCCGCCGGGGTAATCGCCGCCTTCCGCCCGGGTTCGACCCGGGGCCTGGGCGCCTCGGTACCCACTCACCACCGACCCCAGCCCTTGCGCGGCGCTGCTGGCCAGCCTGGCTGCCACGGTGCTGGTCGTCGCCACCATCGCCCCGGTCATGGCCTGCAAGGCCGAACCTCCATGGGTAACCAGTTTCTGCGCGAAAATCGGCGCGATGAAATTCCCTACCAGCAGCCAGATCAGGATCGGAAAAACGTACACGAGCATGATCAGCATGGCCACAATCTGCCCGGGCTGAACCGCCCTCACCCCGGCGAGCAACCCGCACGCAACCAGGTTCACAAAGATCATCCCCACCGGCCAGACGTGAACGCCCACGTAGGTGCTGACAAAATGGGTCCCGACCGACTTCAGCCCGGGAAGGGATAATTGGGCGATGCCGATCGGGTACCAGATGCCGAGCAGGATCAAAATCAATTTCTGCAGAAAATCGGTCAGCGCCACCACGAGCGCGCAGATTCGCAACGCGGTGCAGACAAGGGCAAAAACCACGTGGTGAAACAGGCGGCCGGACACCAGCCTGAAAAGGTCTCCTACTTCCCTCGTCAGGTTGGCGAACCATCCGCCCGACTGGGCCGAGTGATCGGTCGAGGCGTGATCGGCCGGATTAACTTTGCTGTCGATAATGGCTTGCAGGACGGCTTCATCCAGACGCGCGTTCACGTTAACCGTCGTGTAAGCGGACGCGTAATCCTGCACCGTCAGCGACACCGTTTTATCGGCGATGCCGTCAACGATTTGCTGCAACAGGTCATGGATCGCCGTTTGTGCGACGATGATCGTGACCAGGCAGATGAGCCGGGCAAGATGCTGAAGAAAACGGAGAAGCTGCGCCGGCTTTAAAAACCCATCCAGGGCACCCATGACCAACAAGACAAAAGCGATCAAGTAAGCAACCGGCGCGAGCTGGCCGGCCAGGCTGCCCACCGAAGTCAGGATCGCTTGCGGATCGAGGAAACCCGCGCCCTGCGTTCCGGGCGTTGTGCTTGCCGCGAGGAGCATGGCCTTACCGGATGACGTGAACGGCTTCGCGACCTAACTCCAGGAGGTACTGCGTTTCCGCAACCGCTTCCTGGGTACGTTTTTCCACGGCCGCTTCCGCGCGCCGGGCCTCGTCGTTGCGGTTGGCGGCTTCCTGCACAAGCACTTTCACCGCTGAGTTATGCGCCCGGGCGAACAGGTTATCCAGGCTGGTCTGGACGCCCTGGAGTTTCGCCGTGAGCTTTTGCACCTCGACCAGAGATCCGGCCGCGTTCAGCCGTTGCAGCGTGTCGGCCTTTTCGCCCTGGAGGCGCGCAATCGCCTGATTGGTGTCGTTCAATTCGCGGTTGTAATCCTCGTACAAAGTCTGCACCGCCCCGAATTTTTTGAAGTTGTCGGCCTGGAGTTGAACCTGGCGGCCGAATTTGTCGGAAAGCTGACTTAGATCATCGTAGAGTCCGGCACCGTTGTTCTTGATCGCCTGTAAGCCGTTCACCGTCTGGCGCACGTCGCTGATGGTTCTACCCAGGCCTTGTTTCGTCTTTTCTATCTCGGCAAGCAGGTCGTCCAGGCTGAGCATGTTAATGTAGCTGTCCGGATCACCGAACCGCTTCAGGTGATCGATGTTCTGGTTGATGACCGTGGCAAGCTGGTTGATCTGTTCGATCTGCTTGTTAATCATCTCCGTGTACTTGGCGATATCCTGGGCGTGGTACGCAGCTTCCTTGGCTTGCCCGATACATTGCTGCATGATGTTAAGCAGCGTGTGGATGGGATCGTGGACCACGTATGCCTGGGTTGACGCGCCCGGCATAAGCTGAACCAGGAGCCACCCGCAAATCAGCAATCTTTTGTTGTTCTTCATAAAATTCCAGGCGAAGAAGCCCACCCGGTCAGGCGCGGGGTAAATCGCCTTCTCTGATAGAACGCTACTCGACGATGGGAATCACGACTTCACGCCGGACCCGGACGACGCCCGCGGAATCTTCGTGCTCCGGGATGGTGGCGTTGTAATAGCGGATGCGGCCTTCGGCCTCCTCCTCCTGCCTGGCGCGCTGGCTCTGTTGCTGCGCCCAGTACGTGCGCTTGATCTGATCCGAAATACCCTTGGTATAACCTTTCGCAAAGTCGATGGGCACTTTACACACATCAACTCCCTGGGTCAGGAGCGGGTCGCCCTCGTTGGCGAGGGCTTCCGAGCCCCGGCCCTGGATGGTGAGCTGGCCCTTGGGCGCCGTCGGGCCGACGGTGCAGCCGGCGGCCAGCAATGCGCAAAGCGGCAGAACCAATTTTTTACGCCCCTTCCCAGCGTCCCTACGGGACGCATCCCGTTTTAAATGCTTTTCCCGGCACTGAAGTGCCGGGCTACTTTCCGGCTGCCCCTCCGGGGCAAAAACCGGCTCAACCATCCTGAGAAAGGGTGTAACGTATCCAGGGTAAATCCCGGCATTACTCCGTTGGTTGCAGGTGTCCGGCATAGGGCGGCGTGAAGGTTCCGGTTACAGGATCGGCTCGGTGGCGATTTTTTCCCGGGCGCAAGCCATGTTCTCCGATTCGTTCAGGATGGCCGCCATCACGCTGGGATGGCGCCGCAGAGCCGCGGCGCGCCGGTCGAACGTTTCGTTATCGCTGGAAGCGGCGTACAACAGTTCGCGGGAAGCGACGTTTTTAACCGTCCCGATCAATTTGCGCGACCGTTCATTTGCCACATAGGTGAACGCGCTGAAGCGGTCCTTCGGGTCCATCAGCTCCGGCAAAGGATAGTTATAGATGGTTTCGATCGTTTTCTCCGAGAGCGATAAAGCCTCGCCGATCTCCCGGGCATCTTCCCGGCTCTGCTGGGCGGTGATCAGGAACAGCTTGGAGTTGCCGATCATGGCGCCGCGAAC
>JAFAUY010000126.1 GCA_019243005.1 Verrucomicrobiota bacterium
TCGATCTATGGGGACAGCCGGGCCTACGAGGATAACTCCGAACGCTTCATCTTTTTTTGCAAGGCGGTCCTGGAGCTTTCACGTCGTCTGACTCCCACGCCGGAGGTCGTCCACGCGCACGACTGGCCGGCCGCCCTCATCCCGGTCTTCTCCAAGGAGTGGCAGCTTCCCTTCCAGACGGTCCTGACGATTTATGACCTGATGCACCAAGGCTCTTTCTGGAGCTTTGATTTTGGACTGACCAACCTGCCCGGTCACTATTTCAGCGTGCGCGGCGTCGAGTTCTACGGCCGGTTTAATTGTCTTAAGGGCGGCATCCTGTTCGCGGATGCCGTGGTGCTGCCTGGAGAACCCGCCCTGTTCGAGGCGTTTACCAGGGAAGGCGGCTACGGGCTTGACGCCGTGTTGCAGGAGAACGCCGGGCGCCTCCACGGAATTTTACTCGGCAACGACTATGGGGCGACCAACCCGCCGCTCGACGGCCTCATCAAGGGATCGGTACCGTCCGGCGCGGTTGCCGCCAAGGAGGTCTACCGCCAGGCGCTCGCTTCCCGTCTCGGCCTTACGCTGGCGCCCGACGACCTGCTGGTGGCGGTTCCGCTCAACCCCGGCGACCAGCAGGCGCTTACCCCGATCGTCCCCGTCGCCGACCTTCTGCTGACCAGCGGCTTCCGGCTGGTTCTCACGGGCGAAATCCCGGCCGGCGCACGCGCCAAGGCGATTACGGCCTCGCGCCGGTACCCGGGAAAATTGACGACGGTACATGAATCGCCTGGAACCGAGGGCTACGCCCTGACCCTGGCGGCAGCTGACCTGGTGCTTGTTCCCTCGTCGCTCGGCTACCGGGCACAGCCCGTGATCGCTTCGCTTCGGTACGGCACCATCCCGGTTATCCGGTTCCGGCGCGGCTTGATTCAGCTGGTCACCGACGTCCAGCCGGCCGGCCAGACCGGCACCAGTTTCATCTATCACAATAACCGGCCCGAGGGCGTTTTCGATGCCCTGTGCCGCGCGCGGTGGGTCCGGCAGGACACGCAGAGCTGGCACGAACTGATGAAGCGGGCGGCCCAATGCGACTTTTCCTGGCAGCAAACGGCAGCCGGCTACGGGACGCTCTACGCGGAACTGGTGCGGCACCGGCAGGCGATGCCTGCTTAACCCGCAAGAACCACGCCAAAGTCGAGGCGGCGCGCCTATTGCGGGCCAGAAAGCTCTTAACGAGACGCTACGCGTCTGGTTAAGAGCCGGTTTTAAGATGTATGAATCGAAACAAGCGGTTTTTAACTCTCCTTTCCAAAACGCAGCGGATTTGTCCGGCGTAGCCGGAGAGTTCCGCTGCTATAGCCTGCCTCGCCCGCCGATCCCTGGAGAATCGCCAGGGATTCTCCAGGGATCGGCGGGCGAGGCAGGCTTCATGCTCCCCCAGGTTATCGTCCCTCCGCCCGGCCCCAAATCGAAGCGGCTGGCTGAAACGCTGGCGCGTTACGAGAATCGGAACGTCACGTTGTTAACGGACGATTTCCCGGTTTTCTGGGAACGCGGCACGGGCGTTAACGTCTGGGATGCGGACGGTAACCGTTACCTGGACCTGACGGCCGGGTTCGCCGTTGCGGATCACGGCCACGCCTGTCCGGAGATCATTCAGGCCGCTCAGGGCCAGGCGCAACGGCTCTACCACGCCATGGGCGACGTCCACCCCACCGCGGTTAAAGCGGAACTCTGCCAAAAGCTGAGCCAGCTCACCTTCGAACGCTGGCGCTTGGGCCTCGGAAAAGTTACCCTGACCAATTCCGGCTTCGAAGCGGTCGAGGTGGCGCTGAAAACCTCACTCCTGCATAGCGGGAAGCCGGGCGTCATCGCCTTTACCGGGGCCTACCACGGGCTGGGTTACGGGGTCCTGGATGCCATCGGCATTGCCTGGTTCCGCGAGCCGTTCAGGGAACACCTGCGCGAGTTCACCGCCCGCGTACCCTACCCGAATTGTTTCCGTTGCCCGTTCGGCCGGGCGGAAGGCCACCGCCTGGAGGGGAGCCAGTTCCCGAATTGCGCCACTTCCTGCCTGCAACAGATCGAGGAACAGATCGTAAAAATCATCCGCCAACGTCCCGTCGGCTGCATCTTGGTTGAGCCCTGCCAGGGGCGCGGCGGGGAGATTATCCCGCCGCTGGATTTTCTGCGCCTGCTCCGGCACCTTTGCGATACTTACAAGATCCTGCTCGTTTTCGATGAGATTTACACCGGCTTCAATCGCACCGGCGCCTTGTTTGCCGCCGACCGGTTCCAGACCTACCCTGACCTGATCTGCGTCGGCAAAGGTTTAACGACCGGGTTCCCGTTGTCGGCCTGCATCGGACGCGCGGAAATCATGGAGGCGTGGCCGAAATCCGCGGGCGAAGCCCTGCATACCAGCACCTTCCTGGGCAACCCGGTCGGTTGCGCGATGGCCCTGGCGTCGATCGCGCTCCACCTCGTCCCGGAACTCCCCCGGCGGGTACGTGAACTGGGGCGGTATTTTCTGGAGCGGCTGCGCGGGTTGGAGAGCCCGGCGATCGGCCATGCGCGAGGTCTGGGCCTGATGCTGGGATTGGAACTCATCCAAAACGACGGCTCCCCTCACCCTTCGCTGGCCGGTCAGATCGTGATGCGAGCCATGCGCGATGGCGTGCTGCTGCTGGGAGGTGGCCCGGCGGGCAACGTGTTAAGTTTTACGCCGCCGTTCACCATCGCGCAGCAGGAAATCGACTTCGTTTGCGAACGCCTTCAGGCGTATTTGCGCTTCGGATCCGTCTCGTAATCGAGCACCAGCAATTCGACGGTGTTCCGTTTCACGATTTCCTCGATGAATTTGATGTAAATGGGGTCCTCTTTGAAGATCGACATCTTCTCTTTCGAATCGAACTCCACGGCCACAAAGAAGGGCCATTCGTTCTTGGGATCGATCCGCCGGCCGCACCGGACGTTCAAGGCAACCGGGATTTTCAACAGCTGAATGCGGGTGTGCATCATCATCTCCTCAAGCTGTTGAGGCGTAACCTCCGGCTTCAGTTTGTACAAAACGAGATGATGGATCATTGCGGCGTCTTCTTCTAAAAACTGGAGACGTCCTAAGCAAGGAATATCAATAACCCGATGCGGGCATGGCGGAAAACAACGAGCCAGGGACGGGTGGGATACTGGGCGCAACGCCTCGAAGCGTTCGGTTCGGAACGCCTGGCCATCACCGAAACCGGCCGCAGCGCGCGGCTGGAAATTTTCGACGTGACCGAAGCCGAAGCGGGCGCGCTGCGCGGGCAGTTCGGTGGCGAAATCCGGGACCTGGCCGCCTCGAACGCGGACTGGGCCCGCTCCGTGGTGCAGCACCGGCCGATTTCAATCCGGGGACGGCTCCTGGTGTACAACACCGAACCGGCGCCCGAGGCCGGGACGAAGCGTACGGATGGTAAGGCCCTCTTGATTCCGGCCGGCACGGCGTTTGGCACCGGCGATCACGCGACGACGGCGACCTGCCTGCGCTTGCTGTGCGACCGGACCGCGACCCTGCCGGTGGGCAGCTGGTCTTTCCTGGACATCGGCTGCGGCACGGGCATCCTGGCGCTCGCTGCCGCCAGGTTCGGCGCCCGGCCGGCGGAAGGTTTTGACCTCGACGCGGCCGCCGTCCGCGTCGCTCGCGCAAATGCCAGGTTGAACCGGCTTTTCAGGGCGCGCTTTTTCAGGGCGGACCTCTTCAAATTCACCCCGTTGCAGCCGTATGACGTGGTGGCTGCCAACGTCTACTCCGAAGTTCTGGTGCAGGCGGCCCGCAAGGTCTGGGCGACGGTGAAGCCGGGGGGCACCCTGATCGTCTCGGGTATCCTGCGCACCCAGACCCGCGAGGTGCAAGCCGCGTTCGGCCGCCTGGGCGCCTGCCTCCAGACCACACGGCTCCGCGGCAAGTGGGCAACCCTCGAGTTCCGGTGAGCGGAAGAATGCCACAAGCCGAAACATGCCACCTATCGCGCTTAGCGCGCGGTATATCGATGAAGAGAGCAAGGAAATCGCCGGACACCGTTCATTCTCAGAGGTTCCGTGTACCCTCACGCCGGGTTGCCCTTCTCTCCATTTTTATATATCGCGCGCTAAGCGCGATATGTGGCATTTCCTTGGTTGAAAACCAAGGTTTGCACATATACTCGTAAGTCCATTTTATGCAACTCTCTTCACGAGCCACAAGTCTTACGCCCTCGCTGACGCTTTCGGTCGACAGCAAAGCAAAAGCGATGAAAGCGGAGGGCATCGATGTGTGCAGCTTTGGCGCTGGAGAACCGGATTTTGACACGCCCGAACACATCAAGGCAGCGGCCATCGCCTCGCTGGAAGCCGGCTTTACCAAGTACACCCCCAGTTCAGGCATTCCCGAACTTCGTCAGGCCATCGCGGAAAAACTTTTGACGGATAATCACCTGGAGTACAAACCGTCACAGATCATCCTGAGCTGCGGCGCCAAGCACTCCTGCTATAATGCCATCCTGGCCACCTGCCAGCCGGGCGATGAGGTCATCATCCCGGCGCCGTACTGGCTCAGCTACCCGGAAATGGTGCGCCTGGCCGGTGCGGAACCGGTGTTTGTCTCAACCAGCGAAGAAAACGGGTGGAAGATCACGGCGGAAGAGTTCGAGAACGCGATGACGCCTCGGACGAAAATGATCATTCTCAACAGCCCGGGCAACCCTACGGGCGTAGTCTACAGCCGGGACGAACTCGAAGCGCTCGGGGCCGTCGCGGTCGAAGAAGAGATCCTCATCCTGTCCGACGAGATCTATGAGAAACTCGTGTACGATGAGACGCAACATCACAGCATCGCGTCCCTGGGCACGGATTTTTACAACCTCACCATCACGGTCAACGGGTTCAGCAAGTCTTACGCGATGACCGGGTGGCGTCTGGGTTACCTGGCCGCGCCGGAGCCGATCGCGAAGGCGGTCGACTCGATCCAAAGCCACGTGACCTCCAACCCCTGTTCTTTTGCGCAGAAAGGTGGGTTGGCGGCCTTGAAGGGGGACCAGCAACCCGTGGCCGATATGCGCGACGAATTTAACCTGCGTCGCGAGTACATGATCGAGCGATTAAGCAAGATGCCGAACGTGAGCTTCGTGCGCCCTTCCGGTGCGTTTTATATCCTGGTGAACATCCACAAACTCGGATTGAACTCCCAAAACTTTGCGGACCGGCTGCTGAGCAAGGCCAGCGTTGCCGTGGTGCCGGGGATCGCGTTCGGCGATGATCGGACGGTGCGCCTGAGTTACGCGACCAGCCTGGATATCATCAAGAAAGGCCTGGACCGGTTCGAGGAGTTTTGCCGCACCTTGTAAGGCTCACGCCCCAGACGGCCGGCCGGCCCGGCCGGCGCGGCGACGGGCACGCCGCTCGCCGGCCGTCACCTTCTGTTAGCAACCGTCTCCGGCACGCCCCGGACCGGAGACGCTCCCTCCCGTGCCGGTGCACCGTTACCGCCCCCCATGCAACGCGTTTACGAGTACCTCCAGATCTACAGCGTCATGCTGCGCAACTCGCTCATTCGCGAGATGAGTTTCAAGCTGAATTTCGTCCTGTGGCTGGCGGTGGAGGCGTTGTGGTTTGTCGGCCAACTGGCCTTTATCGAGGTCATTTACGGCCAGGTCAACGCCCTGGGCGACTGGACGAAATGGCAGATGGTGCTGCTGGTCGGAACCCACCAGATCGTGAGCCAGATTTTTCAGGCGTTTTTTTATCCTAACCTCGTGAACCTGCCGGAGCTGGTGCGCACGGGCAGACTTGATTTCGTCTTACTTCAGCCTGCCGACGGCCAGTTTCTGGTCTCCGCGCGTCAGTTCGGATTGGACAGCCTCGTAAACGCCCTGGCCGGTGTGGCCGTCGTCGTCTACTCGCTGGCCCGGCTTCATCTGGTGCCCGGTCCGGGGCAGGTGCTGCTTTATGTAGTCACGCTTTGCCTTGGGGTCAGCGTGCATTACGCGGTCATGTTCACCCTGGCGACGATGAGCTTCTGGATCACAAAAACCCAGGGCCTCATCTATGGATATTATAATATGATCAGCCTGGCGCGCTACCCGGACGCGGTCTTCAAGGGCGCCGTAAAGTTCGTTTTCAGCTGGCTCCTGCCGGTCATCGTGGTGACCAACGTGCCCGCCCGCCTGCTGATGAACGCCACCAATAGCCCATGGCCCCTGGCCCTGCACCTGGTCTTCGCCTCGGTCCTGATGGTGATCCTGTCCCGGGTCCTTTGGACCGTTGCACTCCGGCGCTACGCAAGCGCCAGTTCCTGAACCGGCACAACGCTGCATCCCGGCACCGGTTGTTAAGCGTTGATTGAGTTACCGTACCGATAGCGGAGCCCGCTCAGAAACTTAACTCCGGCGTTCCCCCTCCGAAAAACCAGGAAATGCATGCCCACCTCGCCATCACCCAAAAAGGCTACCCGCCTC
Organism: Verrucomicrobiota bacterium; assembly: GCA_019243005.1. Lineage (GTDB taxonomy): Bacteria > Verrucomicrobiota > Verrucomicrobiia > Chthoniobacterales > JAFAMB01 > JAFBAP01. Next base: position 6,459 of record JAFAUY010000126.1, read on the forward strand.
CCCTACGTTTCCTCTTGCACCCATGATTGATTACGATTATATGTTCGCCCTCTTCCGGGGGGAGAAACCTATTATAAGCCTTTGGTAGTTATAGTATGGCGAAATCGAAAGCGAATAAAAAAGATACCGCATCTTTAAACGGCCATGAGGCGGAGAGGGTGGAGGTCGCCCCAGAAGCTGTAACCCCCGCCCCTAATGGAGATGAAAACCTCTCCCCTTTCCTGCGGCAACAAAAGGCGCGCCTTCTGCAGCTCCGCGACAGTCTGCTGGATTCAATGGCGGGGGTGTCAGGCGATATCCTGCGCGCACGGGCTGAAGGGAGCGAGGCGTCGGCCTTCGGGATGCACCAGGCCGATGCCGGCAGCGATGCCTATGACCGTGATTTCGCGCTCAGCTTGTTGTCACAAGAGCAGGACGCGTTGTACGAGATTGAAGAAGCTTTGAAGCGCATCGACGCCGGGACTTACGGGACCTGTGAGATGTCCGGAAAACCGATCCCCGAAGCCCGTCTGGAGGCCATCCCGTTTGCCCGGTTCACCGTGGAATGCCAGGCCCAGCTCGAGAAGCAGCGCAAGGCAACCCGGGTCCGTCAGCCGGTCACGTCCCTTTTCGGGCTGACCGAAGAGGAGGGCGGCGAAGGCGAGGAGGAGGACACCATCTCCGAAAGTAAGGAGTAAACTTTATGCCCAGAGACATCATCACCTTGGAATGCACGGAGGCCAAGGCTGAGAGAAAGCCGGCCTCTCGTTACGTGACGACGCGCAACAAGAAGAGCCCGAATACGCCGGGGCGGTTGGAAAAGAGAAAATATAACCCGTTCTTACGCCGGCATACCCTGCATCGAGAGATCAAGTAAGCCATCCGTACCCATCATGGAACCCAAGAACGCCAAGCGCCGCTCGAACTTCCGCCGCGCGAACCGCGCGATGCCGCGCCGGCGGATCGACATCTCGGTCGAGGCCATCGATTACAAGAACCCCGATCTGCTGCGCAAATTCGTCACTGAGAGCGGCAAAATCCTGCCCCGCCGGGTCACCGGCATGCCGGCCCACCTGCATCGGAAGATCACCCGCGAAATCAAGCGGGCCCGTTCGGTCCTTTTAATGAAGTAACATGAAAACGCCACAAGCCGAAAAATGCCACGAACGCCACAAATGAAGGGCGATTAGCGGCATTTTTCCACCGGTTTGGACCTCCACCCCCTCTCACGGTCACACCCCAGACAAGGAATTCATCCACAGATTGCCACAGATGAAGGAGAC
>JAFAUY010000132.1 GCA_019243005.1 Verrucomicrobiota bacterium
ACGGCGTTGGGCAGCGTACCGGGCGCGGGCCGTCAAGGTGTAGGTTAAAGCGCCCGCCACCAGAAACGGGACCGGCGCCATGCTGAGCAAACCGATCCAGGGCTGGCGCCAGAAAAGCAGGCCGGCGACGATCAGCAATTGCAGCAAGGCGACGGAACCTTGCTCAATGCCGTCGATGAGAACCCGTTCCACCGCGTTCACATCCTCGAGCACGCGGGTCATGATGTCACCCGTGGCGCGATGCTCGAACCAGGGCAGGGGCAGCTTTTGGATGTGATCGTAGAGGTCGCTGCGGAGATCGAAAATCACCTTCTGTTCGAAGGTGTTGTTCAGGATGATGCGCACCGCGTTGGCGAAGTTCTGAACCAGAAACGAGAGCACCGCCAGGAGGGTCAACGGCAGAATCAGTTCCGGCCGGTGCCCACGGATGCCCACATCGATGATCCGCTGGGTCACCGCCGGAAAAACGATCACCATCACCGTGCTCAATGCCGCACACCCGAGGGTGCCGGCCGCCATCACGGGGTAGCGCCCCGTGTATTTGAAAACCCGAAAAATTGTCCGCATCTACCTGAGCCGAAACGAAATCCCGGAACATACCACTCTTCCGCGACCCGTCATCCCCTTAACTGCCGGCGGTCCTCCAACGACATCTCCCGCCACGCGCCCGGCGGCAGGTCGCCCAGCCTGAACCCGCCGATGCGCACCCGGAGCAATCGCAGGGTCGGATGCCCGACGGCCGCCGTCATCCGGCGTACCTGGCGGTTTCTGCCTTCGCGCAAAACCAGACCGAGCCAGCAATCCGGCACCTTTTTGCGGAAACGGATGGGAGGATCCCGCGGCGGTACCTGCGGCTGCGGGTCCAGGATCCAGGCCTGGGCCGGCCGGGTCCGGCACCCTTGGATGATAACCCCCTCGCACAGTTGCCGCAGAGCCGGCGGCCCCGGTACCCGCTCCACCTGCGCCCAATACTCCCGCTCGTGGCCGTGCTCCGGGTCAAGCAGGGCGGCATTCCACTCGGCCTCGTCCGACAGAAGCAGCAACCCTTCCGAATCGGCATCCAAACGCCCGATCGGATAAACCCCTCCCGGCAACCCGAACCCCGCCAGGGTTCGATTCGGCGAACCGTCCGGCGTGAATCGGGACAGCACCCCGAAGGGCTTGTGCAGCGCGATCAGCATGGCGGCAGAGAATGCCACAAATGCCACGAGCGGAAAAATGCCACAAATGACTGACTTCGACTGGGGCGCTCTCGGCATTCGTTCGATGCCAGAAGTGAAGGGCAAATGTGGTGGAACCGGAGGGAGAATGCCGGAACCAACCGAACGCATGCCTTCGGGAATTCATTTTCGACAGTAGTCCTTTGGTTGCTGACGGGTGGTGTCCTCAACATGCGCGAATAAAGGGCCTTCATTTGTGGCATTTTTCCGCTTGTGGCATTCTCTGCCGCCACTCGACACCCGGCACGCCCTGTAGTTCATTGCGCGCGTCGTGGAGCGCAGTTTACCGATCTTCGAACTTGAACCGGCCCTGGTCGCCGCCCTGAAGCGCGGCAATCGCCTGATCCTGCAGGCACCTACCGGGTCCGGTAAATCGACCCAGGTACCCCAGATGGTACTCGAATATGGCCTGGCGGGGGACGGCCAGATCGTTATCCTACAACCGCGCCGTCTGCCCACCCGCATGCTCGCGGCCCGGGTGGCGCAGGAACGCGGCGTGGAACTGGGGCAGGAAGTAGGCTACCAGATCCGGCTGGACAACATCAGTTCAGGCCGGACGCGCATCCGGTTCGTCACCGAGGGCATCCTGCTGCGCCAGATGGTCAGCGACCCGGATCTGGAAGGCGTCAGCGTCATTCTCTTTGATGAATTCCACGAGCGGCATCTTTACGGCGACATCGCGCTGGCGCGGGCGGTCGAGATCCAGCGGACCCATCGTCCGGACCTTAAGCTGGTGGTGATGTCGGCCACGCTCGATACGGATCTGCTGCAGGCTTACCTGGCGCCCTGCGAACTGTTGACTTCCTCGGGACGCACGTTTCCGGTCGAGATCGAATACCTGAAGCGGCAGGTGGTGGATGAGCCCCCCTGGGAACTGGCGGCGGATGCCCTTGCCCAGGCGGCGAACGACGGCGGCGACGTGCTGATTTTTATGCCGGGCGCCTACGAGATTGCGCGCACCATCGAAGAGATTAAACGGTCGAAGTTCGACGGCATCGTCCTGCCGCTGCATGGCGACCTTTCGCCCAAGGCCCAGGACGCGGCCGTCGCCCGCTACGACGAACGCAAAGTGGTGGTTTCGACCAACGTGGCCGAGACTTCGCTTACGATTGATGGAATCACCCTCGTCATCGACAGCGGTCTCGCCAAAATCGCGAAGTACGACGCCCACCGCGGCATCAACACCCTGATCTCCGAGAAAATCAGCCGCGCCTCCGCCGATCAGCGGGCCGGGCGGGCCGGACGAACTGCTCCCGGCCGTTGCGTGCGGCTTTGGTCCGAACGCGATCACCTCAACCGGCGGGCCCAGGATTTGCCGGAGATCAAGCGGCTCGACCTGGCCGAGGTGATGCTGAACCTCAAGGCGAGCGGGGTCAAGGACATCGAGCATTTCGGCTGGATCGAAGCGCCGGACCCGCGCTCACTGCAACGCGCGCTCGACCTGTTGCAGGATCTTGGCGCCCTTCATCGGCACGGCGGCGAGATCACCGCTTTGGGCCGGCGCATGCTTTCGTTTCCGGTGCACCCGCGTTACGCGCGGATGCTGCTCATGGCCGACGAACTTGACTGCGTGCGCGCCGTCGCCCTGATCGCCGCGCTTACCCAGGAGCGTTACCTCCTGAAAAAAAGTGACAACGGCCAGATGGAACATGATCGCGAACTCCTGTTCGCCGACGAAGCCGAGTCCGACTTTTTCATGCTGATTCGCGCCTGGCAATTCGCGTTGCAACAGGGAGCCGACGAGGCCCGCCGCCTCGGGATCCGTTACGCGGTCGCCCAGCAGGTGAAGCACCTTTATCACCAGTTCCTGGATCTGGCCGAAACCGAGAAACTCCGGATCAGGCGGCCCTTGGAAGCCTTCGACGCCGAGGCACTCGGCAAATGCCTGCTGGCGGGGTTCTCCGACCACTTGGCCCGCCGGATCGATGCGGGCACCTTGCGATGCGACCTGGTCCATCGCCGGCACGGCATGCTGGCCCGCGAAAGCGTCGTCCAGAAAAGCCCCTTGTTTGTCGCCGCCGAAATTCGTGAAATCCAGGGACGCGACGACGAACTGCTGGTGCTGCTCTCCTTTGCGACCGCGGTACGCGAGGAATGGCTGCAGGAACTCTACCCGGAAGACTTCGAAAACCGCGAGGTGGTGACCTTCGACTCTGCCAATCGACGGGTGATCGGCCGGCGCGAACAGGTCTTCCGTGACCTGGTCCTCCACGTGACCAAAGGCGAACCGACTTCACCGGACGCGGCCGCCGAAGTGCTCGCCCAGGAAGTACTCGACGGCAGATGCACGCTGGTGCACTGGAACCATGAGGTCGAACAATGGATCGCACGCCTCAACTGCCTGGCCGGTTGGTATCCCGAGCTTGGCCTGCCCAGGATCGATGCCGAGGCGCGCCGCTACCTCATCACCCAGATTTGCTACGGCGCCACGAGCTACCGCGAGGTCAAAGAGCGCGCGGTCTGGCCGGTGTTGCGCGCGTGGCTCTCGGCACCTCAGTTGCAGGCGTTGAACAATCTTACCCCCGAACGGTTCGAATTACCAAATGGGCCGCGCGCAAAACTGACTTACACTGAGGGCCAGCCCCCGGTGCTGGCGGCCCGCATCCAGGATCTCTACGGCATCAGTGCAACCCTCCATATCTGCGCCAACCGGGTACCGATCCTCATCCACGTGCTCGCGCCCAATCATCGGCCGATCCAGATCACGCAGAACCTCTCCACGTTCTGGTCTGAAGTCTATCCGAAGATCAAACCGGAATTGCAACGCAAATACCCGAAGCACGAATGGAGGTGACTTCCGCTTGTGGCATTTGTGGCATTCCACCCGTTACCGCCCCCGCTCCCTCCAGGCCCGGCCCAGCTGGTAACTCTGAAGCCGCTGCTGGTAAAATGGAATATCCGCGGGGTCACCGGTCAGGATGGCCTTTTCTTCCCACCGTTGGGCCGCCGAAAAATCTCCCGTCTCGGCGTACGACGCCGCCAGTACGTCGAGGATCGTCGCATCCTGCTGCCGGCTTAATTTTGCCGCTTCGGTGGCGAGTGAAACCGCGCGGGGCCCGTCCCGAAGGCCGTTATCCTCGGCGGTGGCGTAAAGCCAGGCTGCTCCCGCCCAGCTGTAAGGATCCTTGGGATTAACCCGGGCGGCATCATAAAAGCTGTTGATGGCATCGTACTTCCGGTTCAGGCGGCTAAGCGCGTTGGCCTTGAGAATGTACAGCTGCGACAGGTTGAGCCGGTTCGCGTCGCCGTGGTTCGTCAGCAGCGCCTGGTCGACCGATTCAATCGTATCCTTGGGCCGGTTCACGTTCGCGGCGGCGGCCGCCCGGGCGGCGTGCAGCCACCAGCGGTCCGGATGCTGCCGGCCGGCCCTGGTCGAATATTTATAAGCATCTTTCCACAAGCCATTTTGCATGTAGACGCCGAGCGCACTGGCTTCCGCCTTTTCTTCGTCCGTAAACCGGTGTCCCGGCGGGAAGATTTCCTCCAAGGTTTCCGTGCGAACCGGTCCCTGATCCTGTTTTACGGCCTTCCGTACGGCCACCCGGCGTTTGGTGATCCCTCTCCCATGAGCACCACGGGTCGCGCTCCTGGTTGCCCTGGCATGGGCATCATGGGCATAATACCGGCCGCCGCGGCGGCCAGCGGCAGCCGTTCGCCGTTCGTTTTTCCTGGAACTGCGCGTTTGCGACCAGCTCGCGGCACGCCGCCCGGGTGCGCTCGCGCGGCGCGACCTGGACATAGTCGCATGCGACGATCCGGATGAACTCGCCCGGCGCAATTTGGACGAGCGCCTCTGCGACGATCCGGATGAAGGCGTGCGCCGCGACTTGGATGAGCCCGGCTTCGATGAGGCACGCAAAATATGGTGAGATGCGGCCGGGTGATGCTGGGCAACATGTTTTTTGCCGGTTTTCGAACCGGCCGCCGCGGCGGGAAGGTTCAATGCCGCCAGGCACACGAGCCATACGCCCGTCGATTTAAATAACAACTTTGCAGAGGTCACACTCCGGTATTCACACCTGTGCGATTTGCCTCTAGCTTTACCGGCATGACCACGGTCGATCCGAACAGTCAGCCAACGCCCGAACAACGGTTGCGCGGCGCGCTCTGGGGCCAGTTGGTGGGAGATGCCGCCGCCCTGGGTTCCCATTGGATTTATGACCTCGACCTCATGAGGCAGCGTTTTCCTCAGGGTCTCAGCGGGTTCGAGGCGCCCGCCGAAGGCCATTACCATTTCGGTAAAACGCCGGGCGATCAAACCCACTACGGCGACGGGGCTTTGGTGCTGTTGGAATCCATCGCTCAGGTCGGCCATTTTGACGCACGCGCTTTCGGTCTCCGTTTTCTGGAAACTTTCGAGCCGGGTCTATACCAAGGTTACATTGATCAGTCAACCAAGGGAACGATCGCCAATTACCGCACGTTTACCGAGGCGCACCGGGCCGATGAATTCGACTTTCAGAAAGGCGCTGATGACGACCATCTCGGCACCGCCTCGCGCCTGGCTGGTCTCGTGGCCCGCCACCGCACTGATCCCTACCTGCTCAATCGGGTGGAATCCTTAACCCGGGTTTGCCAGGATAACCCGCGGACGATAGCGTACATGAAGGCGCACGCCTTGTTTTTATCAGGGTTGCTGGCAGGGCTGGAGCCACGCCCGGCGCTGGCCGCCGTTGACGGCCGGATTACCGCCCTGGAGCCTGAAGCCGGTCCTGAGGTTCAGGAAAAATGCCGGGCCGCCCTGGGTGCGCTTAAGCAGGACGTGGTCTCGGCCACCCTTATGTTCGGCCAGTCCTGCCCGCTTGAGCATAGCTTTCCGGCGGCACTGCATGCGTTCCTGCGGCATCCGGATGATTTCAAGACCGCGATTCTGGCCACCCTGGAGGCTGGCGGCGACAATGCGGGACGGGCGGCGATGCTGGGGGCGTGGCTCGGGGCACACCTCGGCCTGGAAAAGATCCCGCGCGAATGGCGCGACCGATTAGCCCATCGAAAACGCATCGCGACGGCCGTCGATCAGGTCATCGAGGCCGCCCGGCGAGATTCCGGCCGGAACGGTGGTTTGAATTCTGATGCCGGTGACACTCGGCGGGACAGAATCGCTTGATGGGAACGGTCGCCGCCGCGGCGCTTCGGCTTCGGCCTGATTCGGGTTTTGCGCGCTACCGCCCGAACCGCCCGTAGGAATAGCCGCGGCTGGTCCGTACGCCCTTGACCGGCTTGAACAAGTTCTTCCCTTCATCAAACAACGCCGTGTACACGTAATTGAAACCTGGCAGGCGTTGCCGGGTGATCTTTTGCCCGATAAACCTCTCGATCTCGACCATTGCCTTGGCCTCTTCCGCGGTAACGAGCGTAAAGGCGTCCCCGACCCGTTCAGCCCGCCCGGTTCGTCCGACCCGGTGGACATAATCTTCCGGGTGCAGCGGGATGTCGTAGTTGATCACGTGCGTGACGCCCGAGATGTCGAGCCCCCGTGCGGCGATGTCCGTGGCGACGAGCACTTCGTATTTGCCCGACTTGAAGCCCTCCAAGGCGGCCGTCCGCTCCACCTGGCTCCGGTCCGAATGCAACACGGTAACCGAGTGTCGCACGGCCTTAAGCCGGTCCGAGATGTTGTCTGCGGCCTGTTTGGTCCGGGTAAAAACAATGACGCTCTGGTAATGGGTCTGCTCGAGCAGCGCCACGAGGAGATCGAACTTTTGTGCCGCTGCAACCGGATAAAAAGCATGCGTCACCGTCTCTGCCACCGACCGGCGTTCCCCGATGTCGACAACCTCCGGATTCTTTAATACCCACGAACACAGGTTTTCGATTTCCGGCGGAATCGTGGCCGAAAAGAGCAGGGTCTGCCGTTCCTTCGGGCAAAGCTGCACGATCTTGCGCACGTCCGGCAAAAACCCCATGTCCACCATTCGATCCACTTCATCCAGGACCAGGATCTCGATCGCCGAAAGCTTCAGCGACCCTTGCTGCTGCAGATCCAAAAGGCGCCCCGGGGTCGCGACAATCACGTCCACGCCGAACTCCAGCAACTGCTTCTGCCGCTGGTAACCGACCCCTCCGTAGAATACGCCGATCTCGATGTCGCTGAAACGAGCGTAATACTGGATGGCTGTCTCGACTTGAACCGCCAGTTCGCGGGTGGGTTCAAGGATCAGGCACCGCGGCACCCCGGTCCGCTGTTTGAGCCGGGTCAGGATCGGCAAGGCGAACGCCGCGGTTTTGCCGGTCCCGGTTTGGGCCGAACCGACGACGTCACGGCCTTGAAGGATGAGCGGAATACAACGCTCCTGGATGGGAGTCGGATCACCGTAGCCGAGACTTTGCACCCCGTGCACCACCGGGTCCAACAACCCCAAATCTTGAAAACTCATTTTCGCATAGATTATCGGGCAATCGCGTCTCGGCGCAAATGCCCTTTCTATGACCGCTATAACCGGCACGCGCCAGCCGGAGGTTGATTCGTCCGCGTTTCTCATATTTCATCACGCACGTGATCACGCACGTGACGAGCCTGGTTCTCTTTGTTTGCACAGGTAATTTCTACCGGAGCCGTTTCGCTGAAGCGGTTTTCAACCATCACGCCGAACTGAAACAGCTGAATTGGAAGGCCTTCTCGCGCGGCCTCGCGATCCATTGGGCTGAGGGTTACCTTTCTGCGTTCACGACCGACGCGCTGGCCGTCCGCAAAATTGACCTCCGGCATACCGGATCTGCCCGGACGCAGCTGACCGAGCACGATCTGGAGGCGGCGCAGCGCCGGATCGCGTTGGACCGGGACGAACATCATAGCATGATGCGAAGCCAGTTTCCCGGGTGGGCCGACCGCATCGAGTATTGGAACGTGGCGGACCTGGGCTTCCGGACGGCCGAACTGGCATTGCCGGAAATTGAATCCAAAGTGTTGTCGCTGATCGAGGAACTTAACGCGTGAACATCATTACCGATCTGGAATTGCCGGGAATACCGAAAGTGCGCAGCGGTAAGGTGCGCGAACTCTTCGACCTCGGCGATCGCCTCCTGATGGTCGCGACCGACCGGGTCTCGGCTTACGATTGCATCCTTCCCGACCCCATTCCCGGCAAGGGAGAAATCCTGAACCGGCTGTCGGCTTTCTGGTTCCAGCGTTTTCCGCACGTGCCGAGCCATTTTCTGACCGCGGATTTGGACGAGTTTCCCGAGGAACTGCAGGCGTATCCGGAAACGTTACGCGGCCGTTCCATGCTGGTCCGCAAGGCCGAACCGCTTCCCGTCGAGTGCGTCGTTCGCGGTTACCTGGCGGGTTCGGCCTGGCGCGAGTACCGCGAGCGCGGGACGCTGGCCGGCGATCCGTTGCCACCGGGACTGGAGCTCGGGTCGCCCCTGCCGACCCCCCTGTTCAGCCCGGCCACCAAGGCCCAGAGCGGGCATGACGAGAACATCCCCTGGAAACGGTTCGTCGAACTGGTCGGCACCGAGGCCGCCGATAAGCTCCACGATCTGAGCGTGGGCCTTTACTCGGACGCAAATTCCTATGCCGCACTTCACGGCATCATTATCGCCGACACGAAATTCGAGTTTGGATTGATCGACGGGGAGATCGCGCTCATCGATGAATGCCTGACCCCGGACTCGTCCCGATTCTGGCCGGCCGACGAGCATCGGCCCGGCTCCAGGCTGATCAGCCTCGACAAACAGTTTCTCCGCGATTACCTCGACACCCTCGATTGGGACAAGACCCCGCCCGCGCCTCAGCTGCCGCCGGAAATCATCGAAAAAACCGCGGCGCGATACCGGGAAATCTTCGAATTGCTGACAGGCACACGGGTAACGGGTAACGCGTAACGGGGTGCCGGATTCGGGCTTCGGCAGCTTGCCACCCGTTACCCGCCACTCGTTGCGCGTTATCCGTTATCCCCCTTCTTCTCGGTCTCGAGTTCGTCTTTGGCCTTGCGCAGCGCGGCGAGCTGTTCCGGCGTGGCCTTCGGATAAGCTAAACTCAGGCTCTGCATCGTTTCGGCGATGATCTGCGATACCGCCAGGCGCGTGAACCACTTGTGATCGGCAGGGATCACAAACCAGGGCGCCGCCTTGGTGCTCGTGTGGTTGAACGCATCCTCATACGCATCCATGTAGTCGTCCCAGTACTTCCGTTCCCGCAGGTCCGAGGTCGAAAACTTCCAGTTTTTCTGCGGGTCGTCGATCCGGGCCAGAAACCGCTTCATCTGCTCTTTCCTGGAAACGTTCAGAAAAAACTTCAGCACGATCATGCCGTTGTCGACGATACGGCGTTCAAAGTTGTTAATTTCCCAAAAACGCTGTTTCCAGATGGAGGTGTCAGGATCGGCCGGCGGCAGATGCTCCGCGGCCAGGAATTCCGGATGTACGCGAACGACAAGCACTTCCTCGTAATAGGACCGGTTGAAGATCCCGATGCGCCCCCGTTCAGGCAGCACCTTGACGGAACGCCAGAGGTAATCGTGGCCGAGCTCCTCCGCGGTGGGCGTCTTGAAGCTGTGGACGTCGCAGCCCTGCGGGTTTACCCCGGACATAACGTGCTTGATCGTGCTGTCCTTGCCGGCCGCGTCCAATGCCTGCAGAACGATCAGCAGCGCGTAGGTGCGGCTGGCGTAAAGGATGTCCTGGAATTTGGCAAGTTGCTGGACGTTGTGCAGCGTGGCCGCCTCCGCCTCGGTCTTGTCCTTGTAGTCACCCGTGTAGCCGGGATCGAAATCCTTCGTGAGAGAAATCTTGCTTCCGGGCTCGACCATAACGGCTTTGAGGTCGAAACCGCCCGTTTTCGACAGGTGCTCGCCAACGTGGAACATGCAGCAGTTTAGGGTGGCGGGTGCCGGGTGTCGAGAGAATGCCAAAAATGCCGCAAGCCGAAAAATGCCACAAACCCGGTGACGGGTGCGGTCCGGCGGCGGGCGTGGACGCTGAGGGCCGGGTGTCAAGTTGAACGTCCGAACGTGCCGTGGGCCTTAATCTGTGCCAACCGTGCAATCGGTGGATGATTTCTCTTTCTGCGTTGTCTGCGTGTTCTGCGGATCCGCCGCCCCCGCAGGTGTTCGGTGATGGCAGCAGGCCGGGGTGGGCGGCGGATGATCGTCCTTTTCCGTGGATCCGCCGTGCCGGCCGTGTGATTGATTGAACCGCTGCCCGTTACGCGTGACCCGTCACCCGCCACCGCGTTTGCGGCATTTTTCGGCTTGCGGCATTTGTGGCATTCTCTCCGAATGACGTATCAAGTGCTGGTCACTGACCCATGCTCGCAGGCGCGTCGCGGCCGGCTTCAGACGCGCCGCGGCGCGATTGACACCCCGGTGTTCATGCCCGTCGGCACGCAGGGCACCGTGAAGGCCACCAGTCCTGCCGAACTGCGTGAGATCGGTGCCCAGATCATCCTGGGAAATACTTACCACCTGTTTCTACGACCCGGCCTCGAGGTCATCGAACATTTTCACGGCCTGCACCGGTTCATGGGTTGGGATCGCCCGATCCTTACCGACAGCGGCGGTTTCCAGGTGTTCTCGTTGGCCAGATTGCGGCGGATCGAGGAGGAAGGGGTCCATTTCAGCAGCCACATCGACGGGCGCCCCTGCTTCCTGAGTCCGGAAATCGCCATGGAAATGCAGACCGCCTTAGGGACCGACATCGCGATGGTTTTCGACGAGTGCCCGCCCTACCCATGCGAGCGAGAATACGCGGAGGCCAGCCTGGAACGTACCTTGCGCTGGGCCCGGCGCTGCCGGAATTGGGTGGACCGGGCCGACCCGTGTCGCCGGCCGCTGGTTTTCGGCATCGTGCAAGGGTCCGTTTACCCGGAATTGCGGGAGCGCAGCGCCCGCGAGCTTGTCGGGCAGGCCTTCGACGGTTACGCGGTCGGCGGCGTCAGCGTCGGCGAACCCGAACCCGCCATGATGCGTGCGATCGAACAGAGCGTACCCTTCCTTCCGGAGGACCAGCCGCGCTACGCGATGGGTTTGGGAACCCCGCCCCAGATCGTCGAGATGGTGGCGCGCGGCATTGACATGTTCGACTGCGTGCTGCCGACGCGGCTGGCGCGCAACGGCACCGCGTTTACCGCTCAAGGCACGCTCAACCTGAAAAACCGGCCCTTCCGCACCGACGAGCGTCCGATCGAAGTGGGTTGCGCCTGCGCCACGTGCCGCAACTTCAACCGCGGCTACATCCGGCACTTGATCAAGGCCGAGGAGATTTTAGGGCTCCGCCTCATAACCATCCACAACCTCCATTTTTACCTGAACCTCATGGCGCAGATCCGGGCCGCGCTTGAGAACGGCGTTTTCCCGCAGTTTCGGGAACGTTTCGTGGCGAATTACGCGCCCCACGTGCCTGCGACGGATGCCGGCCTTCCGATGGGTGCAGACGCCCGGCTTCGGGACGGTACCAGCGGCGCCATGGCCGGGACCTGCGGTTCATCGCCCTCGTGCGAACCTGGTTGATGAAACGATTTCTGCGGTGAATGTGGCCTTCGAGAAGGGTGTTTGGGGAGCTTTCCGGACCGAATATTATCCCACCTACGATTACCTTGCCGTGTTCAACGACCTCAAAAAGAAGGACCTGGAACACGCCGGAGCGGCAACACCGGCGGAATCGCCTTGACAAAGCACGTTTTATTCTGCAGGCTCATTATTTTCGCCTTGGGGCGTTTGTTTTTTCGTTCGCGTCTTTCCAACTTCTATGTCCAGTCATTTGCTTGAGGAAGCTGCCAAGGTCATTCCGAATACGGCGGTTCTGGTCAACGTGGTCTCAAAACGAGTACGCCAACTCAGCAATGGCCGGCAACCGCTGGTCGAAGTCGGTCCGCGCATGTCACATGCCGACATCGCTTTCAAGGAAATCATCGAGGGTAAACTCAAGGTCGACGCTTCTGGGCAAACCGTGCCCGGCCTGGACTGATCGGTGATACCTTTCCGGCATGTCAGCAGAGATTGCCAGCAACCGGCGCGCTTACCATAGCTATCGGATCACGGACAAGATCGAAGCCGGGATTGAGCTGAAGGGTACTGAGGTCAAATCGATCCGGGCCGGTTTGGCCAATCTCAACAACGCCTTTGCAAAAGTTGAGCCGGACGGCGTCTTCCTTTACGACGCTGACATTCAGCCGTACGTCCGGGCGAGTCACGAACAGCATGAGCCGAAGCGCCGCCGCAAGCTCTTGCTGCACAAGGCCGAGATTGCCCGCCTGTTCGAAGCGAGCTCCGTCAAAGGTCAGGCCCTCGTGGCGCTCCGGCTTTACTGGAAGAACCACCGGGTCAAACTCGAACTCGGTCTGGGTCAGGGTAAGACGCACAGCGACAAACGCGAGGATCTAAAGGAAAAAGCCGAACGTCGCGAAACCGACCGGGCCATCTCCGCCTTCAACCGGCGTAACGGGTAAAAACCGCACGCCGCTCCACGGACAAAATCCGGGCACCCGTTACCCGCTACTCGTTACGCGTTACCGGTTACCGGGTTACGCCGCATCGCCCAGTTCGACTCGCCAGAACGAGACGTCAACGAACTTACGCCAACTGGCGTCGTGCTGAGGCCCGAGCGCAAACGCACTGAGGGGATGCCAACGCGGTTTACGCGGCACCCGCAGCAACCGCATGTTGGCTTCATGCGGAAGGCGGTTGCCCTTACGGGTATTGCACCGCACGCATGAGCAGACCACATTTTCCCAGTTCGTCTGGCCGCCCCGATCCCGCGGCACGACGTGATCGAGGTTAAGCTCGGCCCGGTCAAACCGGGAGCCGCAGTACTGGCAGGTATGGCTATCCCGCTCGAAGACATTCTGGCGGCTGAATTTCACGTCTTTTTTGGGCAGCCGGTCGAACGTCCGCAACACGATGATTTTAGGGATGCGCACCCGCCGCGCCACGGTTCCCACCACGTCGCCTCCGCCGTAATCCTGCGAATGCTGCAGCCATTCCGGAAAATCCAGCGTTGCATATTCGTTGGCCGGATCGGTCGATACCACCTGTGCGCTGCCCTGGTACAACAGCAGGAAGGCCCGGCGTGCAGAACACACGTGAACGGCTTGCCAAAGCCGGTTCAGCACCAAGACTTGACTATAAAGCAGCGAACTCACGGGGAGCACCAACGCGGTTGGTCGTCTAATGCTCCCTCCACGCCGGACCCCCCGAGGCTAGCATGGTCCCAAAAACCTGTCAAAACCGCAGCAGCACCACGGGTGGTGGACCGCTTCGCGGCCACCGACTGTAGGTAGTGGCCCTTGGCGTTGCTGGCGTTATTGGCCCAGGCAGCGGGTTATACCCGCACGATCGCGTCCGCCACCGGCCTGGCTGCGCGTCCCCGCTGAAGCAGCGCGAAGGCGGGCACCATATAAAAGAAGGTGCTCAATGCGCACCACACGACCCCCGTCGTGCAGACGATCCCGAGCCCGCTGAGCGCCGGGTTTTGGGTCGGGATAAGCACGGCAAACCCGGCGATGGTGGCCAGGCCGCAGATGGAGAGCGGCTTCAGGACGTTGGCCAGGTTTTCCTGCAAGTCGCCCTCGCGCCGGCTCACCACCAGGAACTGGATGCCGTAATCGACCCCGATCGCAAGCACCAGCGGAAATGCCAGCGCGTTCAGCAGGTTGATGGGCAGATGCATGAGCTTGAGCGAGGCGATCATGCCGAACATCGAAAACAGGAGCGCCGAGGCGTGGATCAACCACAGGGACAAACGCCGGTACACGATCCAGAGGAGCGCCAGGATGGTGACGCCCACCCCCGTCGTGAACGTGATGAGTTCGCCCTTGGCCCAGGGAATCAGGTCAAACAGCGTGAACGTCCATCCGGTCACGATCGCATCGGGATCCGACCGGTGCATCAATGCCAGCAATTGCTTCTGTTCGGCCTCGGTCCGGATCGGATGGGCTGGATAGACGAAACCGACGGCGCGCGTCGGGCGGTCGGAAAAGTACCGGTCGATAAAGAACCACCAACTTGAACTTTGCGGGAACAGTTGCGACCAGTCAGGCAGGCCGGTCTGGTGCTTCTGTTCATCGAGTTGCTGCAGAATCCCGAACACCGGTTGAAAGGCGTCAAGGTCGAACCCGTTCTGCTCGAGAGCCGCACGGACGTTCCGGGTCACCGCGCCGAGGTCAATGCCCTGCAGGTACGCCCGGTTTTCGAAAAAACGTTTGGGCGAAAGCGCCAGCGCCACCGGCGTGCTGAACCGTTTGATCTCGCCGGCCTGCTGGGTGGCATTCAGGTCTCTGGTCAGTTTCTCCCAGCGATCGTGAA
>JAFAUY010000179.1 GCA_019243005.1 Verrucomicrobiota bacterium
TATGTCTTCAGCCACCCCGAGCAACCCTTCAGTTACCGCCTGCTGGCCAAACTGCACAAACTCGAGCCGCCAAAACGCTTCGAGTTGACCGCGGCACCGGCCGGCGAATTTCTCGGCCCGGAAAGGCTCCTGGAGCGCTACGGCGCCATGTCGCAGAGCGAACTCACCGATTCGAGCGACCGATTCCAACGCAGTTTCCTTCGCAATTACGACCACCAGACCTATAAAGTTCCGTATCTGATCGGCAAGTTTACGGTCCTCGACGCATACCCGTTAACCGGCTCAAAGTATTTCAGTTCCGGCATGGCCGTGGTGGCCCAGTCGGTGGATGTGCCGAACATCTTCATCGAACATATGTTCCCGGCGGATAAAGCGCATGTGGCCTCCATGCAGCGCATTCTGGCCACGGGTTTGATCATGGAATTCCGGCGGTCATATGACCTTTCCGCCATCGTCCATATCGGTAGCCTGGGCGACGGGCGCCTCCTCTTTACCTGCGTGCCGCTGCTTTACGGGCCATACGGGACGACGCAGAACGGGGCCGGCTTCCAACTGGACCCGCCGAAAGAATTAAACGTCCAGGCCGGCCTGCCGACGGTGAACGTGGTCCAGATCGAGAATGCGGAACGCAAATTGGCTGAGTACCGGCGGGCGACGGGCACAAGGGTCGCTGCGGCAGCCGAGACGCCCGAAAAGGCCCCGAAAAGCCTGACGGGCACGCCTGAGCTGGCCTTGGCTGGCGGTACGCAAGCAAGCGGCAGTACGACCCAGGCCCCACCGAACGGGGGCCCTGGCACGGCTCAGCCCAACGCTTTGCCTCCGGCGCCCGAAGCTCCGCCGGCTTTGGTACGGATTGCCAGGGCGCTCCCCGTAAACCCGCCGCCCGCTCCCGCTACGATGGCGTCGCCTCCCAGGGCGACCCTGGTGAAGGCAGCCCCGGTGGCAGCAATCCCCTCACCTGCCGTAGCCGCGGCGGTGCCCGTCGCGCAACCGGTCCTGACGACCTCCCCGCCGCCCGATACAACCGGGCGGGTCGGCACCTGGCCGACGTACCGGCCGGGTCAGATGCCGCGCGGCCGGCTCCTGGACGTGCAACAGACGTCGGAACTGGTCGAACGCGGTCTGGGCACGGAGCCGATGTACCTGCGCGGCGACTTCTCGGTCACCGCCGCCCGCGAAAACCGGGCGGTTCTACGACCCAGACAATCTCTGGCGGAACGGATGCTGGGCCGGGGTAATGCCCGGATCATTGTCGAGTACCCGCGCGGCCTGTCCGCCCCGGCGGAAGGCGAGTCGTTCCAGCGCGATGCCGAGCGGCCTTTCCAGGTGGTTGATGTCCGGCGCGGCGCAGACGGGCAGGTCAACATTTACGTCCGCGAGGTAACCACCGCGGAGTAAGGATAGCTGGTACGCCTGCCCCTTTCCCAGTCTGAAGGACGCGTATGCGCTAATACACGTCCTGCTTATAGCGCTTCTCTTTGCGCAACCGTTCAACGTAGGCGGCCGCTTCTTCAACGTTTTTGCCGCCTTGCTCCGCGACGATCTTGTGAAGCGCCACGTCCACATCCTTCGCCATCCGGGCGGCATCGCCACATACATAGAAATGCGCTCCGCCCTCGAGCCAACGGTAGAGTTCTCCGGCCTGCTCCAGCATCCGATGCTGCACGTAAATCTTGTGAGCCTGGTCGCGCGAGAACGCCGTATCAAATCGGGTCAACACCCCCTTTGCATGCCATTGGGCGAATTCCTCTTCATAGAAGAAGTCGCACTTCGACCGTTGTTCACCAAAGAACAGCCAGTTTTTTCCCGGCGCACCGATCGCGGCACGCTCCTGCAGGTACGCCCGGAACGGCGCAATGCCGGTACCGGGCCCGACCATGATGATGGGCACACTTGGATCTTCAGGCAGACGGAATCCTTTCGCCACGTGAACGAACATCGGCACGGTCTCGCCGACCGGCAACCGGTCGGCCAGGAACGCGGAAGCCACCCCGGCGCGCATCCGCCCATGGCTTTCATACCGGACCGTGGCGATCACAAGGTCCACCTGCTCCGGCCGGGCCTTCAGGCTTGAGCCGATCGAATAGAGTCGCGGCTGCAGCTTGCGCAAGGTTTTCGCAAACTCCTCAGGGCTGAATCGCACCGATGGGTTATCCAGCAGAAAGTCGATGACCTCGAGTCCCCAGAGGTAATGTTCCAGGTCCTCCTTACGATCGGGGTGCAGCAGTTCCTTCAGGTCGTTGGTTCCAGAGGATTTCTGCACGAGGGCGTCGAGAAACTGCTTCGACGGCTGGGTAATCTGGTAGTACCTGGTCAGCCCTTCACGCAATGAAAACGTCTCGCCCTCCTTAGTCGTGACCGGTTCCTCGCCGCTGAAGTGCAGGGCGTGAAGAATCTCCTCCACCAGCTTCGGATCGTTTCTCGGGAAGACACCCATCGAGTCCCCTACTTCGTAATGCAGCCCCGAGCCGGTCAGCGAAAATTCATAGTGCCGGGTTTCCTTTTCCGACCCTTGCCGGTTGAGTTTTCGGTTGACCAGAACTGTTGCAGGAAATGGATTTTTCCGGTTGTAAACCGAAATCGTCGACATAAGGGCAGCACGATATCGCCGGGACCGGCCGGTTCAACCGAAATCGATGAAAGGCCACGGATGCCACGAATCAAGGCTCCGTCATTTGTGGCATTTTTTCATTTGTGGCACTTGTGGCATTCCTTACGTGCGAAGGGAACGGCTCTGCGGGAAGGGCGTCTCGGTTCCGCTCACGCGGACCAGCGGGTTGAGGAGGTTGGACAGGCCGACCACGCCGACGGCGCTGCCTTGCTCATTGACGACGAGAGCGAAATGCTGCGGCGTGGCGCGCAGTCTGCGCATGGCCCGTGACGCCTGCTCGTCGGACCGTACCTGGACGATCCTGCGGGTGTAGAAACTGACGGGCTGGTTCGAGGCCCGGTCGACCACGAGGTCGATGGTGTTCACCAGGCCGATGATCCGCCCGTCACGGCTGAGTACCGGAAACCGCTCCGTCTTGGTTTGGCGCGACAAGTTTACCACCTCTTCCACAGTGGCGTCAGCGCTTACGCATTTGGTCTGGGCCAGGGGCACCATCACGTCGTTTACCTTGACGTGCCGGAAATCGACCACGTTGTGAATCATCTGGCGTTCGAAACTGGTCAGCGTACCCAGGCGCTCGCTCTGGGTGGCGATGTACTTCAGGTCTTCCCGGGCGACGAAAATCTCCCGCGCCGGCCGGCGCCGCAGAATCAGCTTCGCCACCGGCCGGGAGAGAACGACGAACGGCAAGAGGAGAATCGACACGACTTCCAGGGGAACCGCCATCGCGGCCAGGGCACGATAGCCGAGACGGCGAAAGATCGATTTTGCGCAGAACTCAATCACCAACAAGAAGAACGGCAGCGCCAACGCCAGCGTCAACGCGTAGCCCCAGGGACCAAACCGGTCCACCAGATGGTTGGCGGTAATGACGATGGCCGAAATATTCATGAGGCTGGTCACCACGAGAACCGTCACGAATACCTGGGTCGGTCCCTGCAGGATCCTCTGCAGACGCGCGGCGGCCGGGTCACCCTGGCGCGCCAGGTGGCGCAACCGGACTCGATTGAGCGACAATAAACCGGCTTCAACCCCGGAAAAAACAAACGAAAGGGCAAGGCAGACCAGGACCAACACCCAGCTCATGGCGGTTGCTCAGCTTTCAGACGATCCATGCGCTGAACCATTACCTCAAGGATGCGTTTGCGGCTGGCGTCCCGGATTTCGAACTCCAGCGGCGGAATTTCGACCCGTGTCCCCGGTTTCGGGAGGTAGCCAAGCCGGTTGAAGAGCAGGCCGTTAACCGTATCGATGCCGTCATGAACCAGGTCGACGGAGGTCACTTCGCTCAGGTCATCGAGTCGGGCGCTTCCGCTGGCCAGCCAGCGCCCCTCCCCCGCGTCCTCGATGTAAAGCGATTCATCGGAACGCGGTCCGGTATCGCCGAGAATCTCCTCGACCAGGTCATTGAAGGTCACCACCCCTTCGGTACCGCCGAATTCGTCGAGGATGATGGCCAGCCGTTGCGGATGGGTGAGAAACGCCCGAAGCAACTCGATGGCCGGCATCGTTTCCGGAACGAAAGAGGGCGGCTCGAGGAACTCGGTGTAATGCCGGCTTGGGTCGAGCAAAAAAGCTTTCACGTCGAGGATGCCGAGGATCTCATCGGGGCTTTCGCCGTACACCGGTACGCGGCCATGCCGGCGCAGCCGCAGTTCACGGATGGCTTCTTTGTTATCCAGCGTATCCGGGATGGTGAACGCGTCGACCCGCGGCGTCATGCAGTCTCGCACGACTTTGTTGCCGAGCTTGATGACCGCCGCGATCATTTCGCGTTCATCGTCGCTGAGCTCCCCTTCTTCCGCGCTGAGCTCAACGAGGGTGAGCAACTCTGCGTCCCCGAGCGGTTCGCTCCCCTCAATCGGTCCCCGGGCGAAAAGATCGGCGATCCTCAACGAAACGCGCTCCAGCGCGCGCGAAACGGGTGCGAAGGCCGGCAGCATCCGCGGGAGCACCGAGACGGCGGTGTGGATGAAGCGAAAGGGATCGGCCAGGGCGAAAAGCTTGGGTAACAGATCGCAAACCACGACGATCAAGCCAAAGATGGCCAGCGTCTCCAGCCAATTCGGGATCGGGGTCGAGAGGTAATTGCCCAACGCCAGGGAGAGCACGATCAGCGGGATGTTGACGGCCGTATCGGTCAGCAAAATCACGCTCAGGACCGTGCGCGGCTTGCTCATCAGACGCTCAAATTGCGCCGCGGTTTCCGGGTCCCGCTTCCGCCACCGGTTCAGGTAAAGCTTGTTAACGGAAAAAAGCGCCGTCTCCATCCCGGAAAAGAAAGCCGACGCCGTCGCGAGTACGGACACCATCAACACGGCAAGGACAAACAGCTCAGTCGACATCGTATCGAATCGGCAACCGAAGCCACATTGTTATGACGTGCCCACCGGGCGATGCAAGTACCCAAAGGAACGGCGCCGGTGCGCCGCATCGCCGGAATTTTGGTAAACTGGTTTACACCGGCATTTGCGCCGCGCGGCACCGTCACCGAAAATCAGATAATTCCATTGCGGCAGAAAAGACAATGCCGGATTCAGCTGCCGGGAAAGTATGGCGTCGAACCGAGAAGCAGACGGACGGAAGAAAGGCGACCGGGTGCGAGTGCTCCTGCAGAACCTGAGCGGGCCGGTAAACCCGGCGCAGGATCCTTTGTACCTTGGCTATTTCTGGTTGTTTAACGAGCGGAAGTACTACGAAGCGCACGACATCCTTGAGCACTTGTGGCTTAATACTTCTGGCGCCCGCTACCGCTACTTCAAGGGATTGATCCAGTTCGCGGGCGCTTTTGTGCACCTGAAAAAGCACCACGAACGGCCGGATCACCCCGTCGATAAACGCCGGCTCGCGCCTGCGTGGCGCCTTTTGCGGCTTGCGCAAGCCAACCTGCGGCCGTATGCGCCGGCTTACCTGGGATTTGACGTGCGGGCAGCCTTGAGCTTGGCTCAGGCTTACCGCACGCTCCTGGAAGCTTCCCAATTTCAGGAGAATCCATGGGACCCGAAACATCCGCCCCAGCTTGAGCCCCCCGCCCAGGTCCGGGAGTGACTTCGCGATTTGCCTTAGCGGCGAAGCACAATACACTGTGCGCGGTTCGACCATGCTCAATCTCTTCAAGCTATCGCTCCTGGCGGCGGTTCTCAGCCTGGCTGCCGCGCCCGTGCGCGCCCAAGTGGCTGTCGCGTACGCCTTGGAGGACCACACCACCGGTTATATCCTGGAATCGTACAAAGGCGACCAGAAACGACCGATCGCCAGTCTCACCAAGATCGCCACGGCGAAAATCGTCCTGGACTGGGCGCAGCGAACCAATACCGACCTTTCCCAGCAGATCGTCGTGCCCGTCCAGGCCATGGGCCCTGGCCTGACGAGTGCCATCGGGCTGCAACCGAATGACCTTGCAAGCTACCGCGACCTGCTTTACGCGGCCTTGCTGCAGTCCGACAACATTGCCGCCTCGACCCTTGCGTTCTACGTGGGTTCGGCGCTGCGTGCCCAGGGTGGCCCGGACCTGCGGGACCTCACTGCGATCGATGCGTTCGTGACCCAGATGAATGCCTTGGCCCGGGAACTCGGCATGGAGCACACCCTTTTCGTCAATCCTCACGGGCTGGAGCCGCCACGGGGTTTGCAACCTTATTCAACGGCGTTCGACCTGGGCAAGCTGACCATTTACGCGATGCGCGATGCCGCTTTCCGCTTCTACGTCTCGCAGCGGGAGCGCAAGGTCGCGCTTACCCGCAACGGGCAGACGCTACAATACCTGTTGCGCAATACCAATGAACTTGTCGGAAGCGCGGGCGTGGATGGAGTCAAAACCGGGACCACGGCCAAAGCGGGCAACTGCATCATCTTATCCTCGCAGCACGATCCCGAAATCAAACAACAAGGCGCAACCACCCTGGTGACGCCCCGCCGCGTAAACGTCATCGTCCTGGGTGCCGCGGACCGGTTCGGTGCCGCCAGCCAACTGCTCGCGCGCGCGTGGTCCTTGTACGACCAATGGGCGGCGGCGGGCCGCCCGGAGGCCCAGCCCTCTCCGCGCTAGGGGCCGTTAAGTGTGGGCGTGAGGTAACGTTATATGTACAAAAACGGGTCTGGCGTGATAAGGTGCGCTGATCAATCGATGGCAACAACCGGCAAACTTCAATTCGCACCGGTTTTCGTGGGCGCCGCGTTTGCCGCTGCCGCGGCGGCCGCTCGTTGAAGCCTGCCCCGGGTCTCACGGGCAACGCCGCCTCGTCCCTGCCACCTATCTACACCCTACACATGGATCCTCTGCTCGAATTGCTCCACCAAAACGCGAAACTAAGTCGCGAAGACCTTGGTCGCATGTTGAAGATGTCCCCCGAAGAAATCGACGAACGGATCCGCCGTTACGAGGCTGACGGCTGGATCCTGGCTTACCAGGCCGTGATCGATCCCGAGAAAGTGGACGCCGACGCCGTAACCGCTTTCATCGAGGTAAGCATCACGCCGGAGCGCGGCGGCGGCTTCGATCGTCTCGCGGAGCGCATCGCACGATTCGATGAGGTCAAGACCTGCTGGCTGATGAGCGGCGGGTACGACCTGGCCGTCATGGTTGAGGGCGACAACCTGCGCGAGATTGCACGGTTCGTCTCGGAAAAACTGAGCACGGTGGAAGGCGTCATTTCGACCGCAACGCGTTTCCGGCTCAAAACGTACAAACAAAACGGCGTGCTGCTCAGCCACGGGGAACGGGCGGAACGTTTGGCGGTAGCACCCTGACGCGCGAAATCGACCATGAACCCCGCTCTTGATCCCGCGCGTTTTGTCGCCGAGCACGTGAAAAACATTCCTCGCTCGGGTATCCGCGATTTTTTTGAGATCGTCCAATCGATGTCGGATGTAATTTCGCTCGGCATCGGCGAACCGGATTATGTCACCCCGTGGCGAATCCGGGAGGCTGCGATCTTTGCACTGGAGAAAGGCAGAACCGGCTACACCTCAAACCTCGGGTTGCCGCGACTGCGCCAGGTGATTTCGCGTTATCTTGAACGCCGCTATGGCCTTGGTTACCGGCCGGAAGCTGAAATCCTGGTCTCGGTGGGAGTGTCGGAGGCCCTCGACCTGGCGTTGCGTGCCACGCTGAACCCCGGCGACGAGGTGATTTATCACGAGCCAAGTTACGTCTCCTACAGCCCGAGTATTGCGCTGGCGGGCGCCACGCCCGTACCCGTGCAGACGCGGGCGGAAGATGAGTTTCGCCTGAGGGTAGACGCGTTGCGCGCTGGCGTTACGCCCCGGACGAAAGCGCTGCTGTTGAGTTTCCCGACCAATCCCACCGGGGGCGTGCTCGAGCGCGATGACCTGGCGGCAATCGCGGAGGTTTGTTGCGAGCACGACCTCCTGGTTTTTGCCGACGAGATCTATTGCGAGCTTGTCTATGACGGAGTTCAACACGTCTCGATCGCATCCTTGCCGGGCATGAGAGAGCGCACGGTGGTTCTCAACGGCTGCTCGAAATCCTACGCGATGACCGGGTTCCGCGTGGGGTACGCCTGCGCGCCCACGCCGCTCATCGAGGCGATGATGAAGGTGCACCAGTACGCGATCATGTGCGCGACGAACATGTCCCAGGAGGCCGCGATTGAAGCGCTTGAGAATTGCGACCGGGAAGTGGCCGCGATGCGCGCTGATTACGAGCGGCGACGCAATTACGTGGTCGACCGGTTGAATGCCATGGGGCTGCCTTGTCATGCCCCGAAGGGCACCTTTTACGTTTTTCCTGACATCACGCCCACCGGACTCAGCAGCCGCGATTTTTCCTTGCAACTGTTGAAGACGCAAAAGGTCGCCGTGGTGCCCGGCATGGCTTTCGGTACAAACGGCGAAGGCTTTGTACGGTGCTGCTTTGCCACCGGGCTCGAACAATTGCGCGAGGCGATGGACCGGATGGAAAAGTTTGTCCGTGACACCCGTGCTTGATCGTGCCATCTGACCGATGCAGACGGAAAAGCATTCATGGACTCAGCCCCTGGCCCTGTCACCCGGGCAGTGATCCTCGCCGCCGGGCGAGGCACGCGCATGCGGGAACTCACTCACGAGGTGCCGAAGCCGATGGTGCGCGTGGCCGGCCGGCCGGTCCTTGAGCGCATCGTCGCCGGACTGGCCTCAGCCGGGATTGAGCGAATCCTGGTGGTGGTCGGCTATCGCAAGGAGGTCATCATGGATCATTTCGGCGACGGGTTGCGGTTCCGGGTCCGGATCGATTACGTCGAGCAGGTGACCCAGGATGGGACCGGCCGCGTGGTCGCGCTGGCACGCACGTTCGCCGGAAGCACGCCGTTTCTGCTGAGCTACGGCGATATCCTCGTCAACCCGTCATTTTATCTGCGGTTGCTCGAGCTCGGTGACGCCGAAATGCTCCTTTCGGTACGCCGCGCGGCGGATGTCTCCAAGGGCGGAGCCGTGTACCTCAGCGGCGCGATGGAGGTCACCGACCTGAAGGAAAAGCCGAAGCCGGGAGAAGCCGCCACGCCGTGGTACAACGCCGGCGTTTATACCTTTCGCGAAAGCATTTTCGCCTACGTGGCCCAGCTGCGGCCCAGCCCCCGCGGCGAATACGAACTTACCGACGCCGTTCGGGCGATGGCCCACGCCGGAATGAAGGTCCGGGCCGTCGAGGTCACCGGCGATTGGGTCGACGTGCGCGATCCGGAGGTCCTGGCCGAGGTAAACCGCCGGCATGCGCCGGGCCGGTGCGAACCGTTCTGAACTTCTTCCGGCCTCGCCCGATGCCCACCTCAGTTGCCGTTGAGAGGCGGTCCCCGGTTAACGCGTTCGTCGTCCCGTTCGGCATCTTTGCGGTTCTCCTTGTCCTGAACCAACTGCTTGAGACGGCGTGGCCGGACGCGAAGTTTGCCGTTTACCCCGGACAAACCCTGGTCTGCGGCTTCGCCTTGTGGCGCTACCGCCAAGCCTATGGCCCGTTTCGGACACGCGGGTTAGCGTTCGGGATCATCATCGGTGCGCTGGTTTTCTGCCTCTGGGTGGCACCCCAGTGGTTGCATCTTGCGCCGCCCCGGTCCGGCGGGTTCGATCCCGGGCCTCTGGCGGGCTCCCCCGGTCTTTACGCCCTGACGCTGGCTTTCCGCTTCCTGCGCCTGGTCGTCGTGGTGCCGATTCTGGAAGAGGTCTTCTGGCGCGCCTTCGCGTTGCGCGTTCTGATCCGGCCGGATTTTTCCGGCGTTCCTTTCGGCACTTTCAGTTGGAGCAGTTGCCTGGTGACGGCCGGCCTTTTCGCCGTCGGGCATCAACGGCCCGATTGGCCGGCCGGCGTTCTGGCCGGCCTGGGCTACAATGCCGTGGCTTACCGGACCCGGAACCTGGGGGCTTGTATCCTCGCCCACGCGCTGACGAATCTGGGCCTGGGCATTTACATCTGCGTTACCCGGCAGTGGGGCTTCTGGTGACAAAGCGGGTGACGGGTAGCGGGTAACGTGTAACCGGTAGCGGGTAGCGCGTAATGCGCTACGGCATTGTTCATCCCGCCGAAATAACGGCGGCACCCGTTACTCGTTACCGTTACTCTCAATGAAAGAATACCTTTTGGCCCGGCAAAAAATGGTCGACGCGGCCCTCGACCATTACCTGCCAAAGGCCAATGCGAAGCCTGCAACCATTCACAAAGCGATGCGCTACAGCCTGTTCGCCGGAGGCAAACGCCTTCGGCCGATCCTTTGCCTGGCGGCCGCGGAATGTTGCGGAGGCGATCCGGCAGAAGCGCTGCCCCTGGCTTGTGCGGTGGAATGCATCCATACCTATTCTTTGATCCACGACGACCTGCCGTGCATGGACAATGACGACTTTCGCCGCGGCATGCCGACGTCGCACAAGGTCTTCGGCGAAGGTATCGCCGTCTTGGCGGGAGACGCCCTGCTGACGTTCGCGTTTGAGCTCGCCGCCCGGGTACCGGGATGGCCCCGGTATTCGCCTCGCGACGTCATCCGGGAACTGGCCGTCGCCAGTGGGAGCCGCCACCTGATTGCGGGCCAGGTGATCGACCTGGAGAGCGAAGGCAAAAAGGTTTCTTTGCCGCGTTTGAAGTTCATCCACGAATCCAAAACCGCCGCGCTTCTCCGTTGTTCCCTGCGGCTGGGAGCGATGAGCGCCAACGCCACCCCGGCCCGGCTCCAACGTTTGTCGGACTTCGGCCTGGCCCTGGGCCTTGCCTTCCAGGTGATCGACGACATCCTGGATGTAACCCAGACCACGGAAAAGCTGGGAAAGAGCGCCGGCAAGGATGCGGCGGCCGAGAAAGCGACTTACCCCTCGCTGGTCGGGCTGGAGCGATCACGCCGGACCGCACGGCGCCTGACCGAGCAGGCGCGGACGGCACTTAAACCGATCGGCAAACCGGCAGCTGACCTCCTTACGTTGGCGGATCACCTGCTGCAACGGGATTTCTGAAGAAGCTGTGTGAGAACCGCGGTTGGGTAACGTGAAGCGCCGGGCCTCTCACACACCTTCGAAAAAATGTTTGTCAGCCCTCGACAACCGTGGCAGTTTGCCGTCCTTTTCTAATTACCAGTGACCATGGCGTACGCAATCATTCGGACAGGGAGTAAGCAATACCGGGTTAGCCCTGGCGATACCATCGTGGTGGAAAAGCTGCCGGCCGAATCCGGTGCAAAGGTCACCTTTAACGAAGTGGTATTGCACGTCGAGGGCACGGAAATCAAGACCGGCACCCCGTTCCTGAACGGGGCTAAAGTCACCGGTGAGGTCTTGGAGCAGTTCAAGGACAAAAAGGTGATTGCATACAAGTTCAAACGGCGGAAAGGTTACCATCGTACGGTGGGGCATCGCCGGCGGCTGACGCGCGTGCGGATCGAGTCGATCGAGCTCTAGACCCGTTTGAACATTTTCGTCTTATCTAATCGAGGTTTTCCTTTATGGCGCACAAGAAAGGCCAGGGCAGCGTTAAAAACGGGCGCGACAGTGCCAGCAAACGTCTTGGCGTGAAAAAGTTCGGCAGTGAACGGGTCGTGGCGGGCAACATCATTATCCGCCAACGGGGTACCAAGTTTTTGCCGGGTAAAAACGTGGGGTTGGGTCGGGACTACACTATCTACGCTTTGGTGGACGGTATCGTACGGTTTGACCGGGAAGGTCGCCGGGTAAACGTCGATCCCAAAGCGGAGGCGCTAGTGAGCTCGCAAAGTTAATACCGGCTATAATAATTCCCTCCCGACGGAAAAGCGCCTCAAATCTCGAGGCGCTTTTTTTGTTTTCCGCGTATGTTCAACGTCGTCCTTGTCGAACCCGAAATACCGCCTAATACGGGCAGCGTGGCCCGGCTTTGCCTGGCAACGGGCAGCACGCTCCACCTTGTGAAGCCGCTCGGTTTTTCCACCGACGACCGTTACCTGCGCCGGGCCGGCATGGATTACTGGCCGCAAGTCCGGCTGCGCTACTGGGAATCCCTGGCCCAGTTCCTCGACGAAACCGCCTCGGCTGACGGCCGCTACTTTCTCACAACCAAGGTAACACGCCCCTATTGGGAAACGCGTTACCACCCGGAAGACTTTCTGGTGTTCGGCCGGGAAACGAAAGGCTTGCCGGAAACGCTTCTGAAGGCGCAGCCGGAGCGTTGTTTGAAGATCCCGATGCGCCCGGAAGCACGAAGCTTGAATCTGGCGACCGCGGTTGCCATCGTACTATTTGAAGCTGTAAGGCAGACCCAACCCTGTGATTTCTGAACCTCAACTTGTGGCGCGCGACCTGCACCGTTCGTTCCGAATCGGTCCGCGCCGGATCGAGGTGCTGCGGGGCATCAGTCTGACCGCCATGCGCGGTGAAGTCATCTTCCTGTGCGGCGCTTCTGGGGCCGGCAAAACGACCCTGCTGTATTCATTGGCGGGTCTGGAACGGCCGGAAGCCGGGGAAGTGCATTTCGAAGGGAGACCGCTTTACCGCAATTCCTTTGAGGACGCCAGGTTGCGAAACCGCAAGATGGGCTTTGTCTTTCAGAGCT
>JAFAUY010000325.1 GCA_019243005.1 Verrucomicrobiota bacterium
TCGCTCGGTGAACCTGATGGCCAACGGCTGGCTGTTATATCAGACCTTGAGCTGCCGTCTGTGGGGCCGAAGCGGGTTCTATCAATCCGGCGGGGCGTTCGGGTTTCGCGACCAGTTGCAAGACGTGATGGCGCTCGTGCATGCCGCCCCGGCCCTGACGCGCGAGCACCTCCTGCGTGCAGCGGCGCATCAATTCCGCGAAGGCGATGTGCAGCATTGGTGGCACCCCCCGATCGGGCGCGGGGTGCGGACCCATGTTTCCGATGATTATTTATGGCTGCCTTACGTCACCTGCCGCTACGTCTCCTGCACCGGAGACGCCCGCGTGCTCGATGAGCAGGTTGCGTTTCTGGAAGGCCGGCGCCTCAAGGCGGAGGAGGACGATTACTATGATCTGCCGAATCGCTCCGCAGAATCGGGCACGCTTTACCAGCATTGCGTTCGCGCCATCGAAAACGGGCTGAAGTTCGGCCCGCACGGGCTGCCGTTGATGGGGGGGTGCGACTGGAATGACGGCATGAATCTGGTCGGAAGAGAGGGCCGGGGTGAAAGCGTCTGGCTGGCTTTCTTCCTCTACGACGTGCTGACGCGGTTTGGCGAATTGGCGCGCGGGCGCAACGACGTCGCTTTTGCCGATCGCTGCCTGACCCAGGCGCGACAACTTCAAGCCAACATCGAACGGCACGGGTGGGATGGTCAATGGTATCGCCGCGCCTACTTCGATAACGGCGATCCGCTCGGCTCTCAGGTTAATTCGGAATGCCAGATCGATTCCATCCCGCAAAGCTGGTCGGTTCTCAGCGGCGCAGGCGATCCGCAGCGCATCCGGCAGGGGATGCAAGCGGTGGCCGAGCGGCTCATCCGTCCTGAGGCCAGGCTGATTCAATTGTTGGATCCGCCTTTCAACAAGTCCGCGCTCCATCCGGGCTACATCAAAGGCTATGTCCCCGGCGTCCGCGAAAACGGCGGCCAATACACGCATGCGGCCGTATGGGTTACCATGGCCTTTGCGCTCCTGGGGGATCACGAACGCGCCTGGGAGTTGGTTGCACTCCTCAATCCCGTCCATCACGGCGACGGCGCAGCTCAAATCGCGACCTACAAAGTCGAACCTTATGTGATTGCGGCGGACGTTTACGCCGTCGCGCCTCACACGGGACGGGGTGGCTGGACCTGGTATACCGGCTCAGCCGGATGGATGTATCGATTACTCACCGAAACCTTGTTAGGTTTGAATTTGGAAGGTGATCGACTGAGTTTGATGCCCCGCCTCCCGAAGAGCTGGACGGCCTGCAAGGTCCATTACCGCTACCGGCAGACCCTTTATCACATCACCATCTCCAGGCTGCCCGATGGTGCGCCCGGCTCCCCTCGAACATCCCTGGACGGCGAAGAATTGGCCGCAAAATCCATTCCGCTGGTGGATGACGGGCGCGAGCATCGCGTTGAGCTGCGGATACCAAAAACTTAGCACGAGACCATGCTTTCGCGGCGACGCCGGCTAACGGCAATCCGGGTTGTACCTTCGCCAATCCACGGGTAGCCGCCGCGCCCCGAAAGAATTACGGGGGCTGGAAAACGGAAACGCGTATCGATCGGTTGCGACGGGCGCCGTACCGGCGGTTACCCGGAAGGCTATGACGCCCTTCGCTCGGATTCGACCCGCTTTACGCGGTCTCCCTCAAGCGGGTAGCCGGCGTCCTCCCAATCCGCGACCCCGCCCGCGTAGCGGCGCGTGTTTATAAAGCCGTGATCGATCAGGTGCTGATAAACCAGTTCACTCGCCGTACAACCCGGATTTGAGCAATACACGACGATCGCGGTTTCCGGATCGAGCGAGTGGAGAGTAGAGTTAAGGCTCTCGAAATGAATCGACCCCGGGATACGCTTGGCACGAAACATCCAGGCTTCCAAGCAATTGACCAGCTTGAAATCCCCTCCGCTTTCAAGCAGGGCTTTCAACTCCTCGCGGCTGATGAGATTCATGGTTCTGTAGCGTACACCCATTTTCAGGCACATCGAGCCCGGCCGCCGGTGGCGTAACCCTCCGTTCTTACGCCCGGTAAGGAACGTACTCCGGCATCCACTGCGTCCTTTCGACGCCCTGGCGCATCGCTTCGGGCTCGCATGCCGGGGCGAACCCTTCCTTGACCGATTCCAACGCCACGGCAAGCGCAATATCGCGCGCAACGTCCCGTAGGGCTTTGACCCCGGGCAACAGCGACGCGGTGGGGTTCCGCATCGCGGGCGAGCGCTCGCCGAGCGCCTTGGCGCCCGCCAACAGCATCTGGTCCGTGACCCGTCGCGCCTTCGAGGCGGCCAACCCCAAGCCGACCGCCGGGAAAATGAACACGTTGTTGCACTGGGCGATCTCGAACGTTTTACCGTCGTGGGTGACCGGGGGAAACGGTGAGCCGGTGGCCACCAGCGCCCGGCCGTCCGACCAGCGAACGAGGTCGGCCGGATCAGCTTCCGAGTGACTCGTGGGATTGGATAAAGGAAAAATGATGGGACGCTCGACCTTTTTGGCCATCTCGCGCACGATCACCTCCGTAAAGAGCCCCTTAACCGTGGACAGTCCTACCAGCAGCGTGGCGTTGATCCGGCCGATAACTTCAGCCAAGCCGATCTGGCCGTGTGGATTGCGAGGCCAGTTTGTGAGTTCGGCCGACGGCCGGGCGTACCGGGTTTGTTCCTCGGAGAGGTTTTGTCGCCCGTCGTCCAGCAGCCCGTCTTTATCGATGATCCAAAACCGCGCGCAGGCTTCCGGTTCCGAAAGGCCGTCGGCCACCATCGCCAGCCGCAGGTAATCGGCTACCCCGATGGCCGCCGAACCGGCCCCCGCAAAGACGATTTGGTGTTCCTTAAGACGTATGCCCGCCGCTTTCGAGGCGCCCACGACGGCGCCTAAGACCACCGCCGCCGTGCCTTGAATGTCATCGTTAAAGGTTAAAAGCTCTTTTTGATAACGCACCAACAGCGGACGCGCCTTCGGAGTGGCAAAATCTTCCCACTGCAAGCAGACCTGCGGCAATTCCTGCTTAACGGCCCGAACGAATCGGTCCACGAACTCGAAGTAGTCCTCGCCGCCGACCCTTTCGTGGCGCCAGCCCAGGTATTCCGGATCGTTCAACCGCTCGGTGTTGTTGGTGCCGGCGTCCAGGACGATCGGCAAGGTGCGGGCAGGGTGGATACCCCCGATCAAAGAATAAAGCGAAAGCTTTCCGATCGGAATCCCGAGGCCACCCACGCCTTGGTCACCCAACCCTAAAATCCGTTCGCCGTCCGTCACGACGATGACGTCGACTTGCGGGTGAGGCCGGTTGCGCAAAATTTCCCCGATCGCGTCGCGCGAAGGGTAAGCGACGAACAACCCTCGGGGCCGGCGGTAAATCTCGCTGAATCGCTGGCAGGCCAGACCCACCGTGGGCGTATAGACGATCGGCATCATTTCTTCGATGTGATCGAGCAACAGGCGGTAAAACAGCGTTTCGTTCGAATCCTGCAACTGACGCAAGTAGATGTGGCGCCCTAAATCGGTCCGCTTGGTTTGGTAGGCCCGGTAGGCCCGAGCCGATTGTTCCCCCAGCGATTCGACCCGGGGCGGAAGCAGCCCCCGAAGGCCCAGCACAGCACGCTCGTGGTCATCGAAGGCGGTACCTTTGTTCCAGGAAGGTTTATCGAGCAAGTCCATGCCGCGGAGCTCCGTCGGAACCTCAATCGTGCCGGCGTTTATCATAAGATGAAATTTTTAGGCTATCCCGTGAACCGGTCAACCGGAACCGCTCCTTTGATCCAACGTAAAACTTTGCCGCTGCCGATCTGATGCGAGCGGCAAGGGCGTCACGGTTATTTACGGCCGTCTGCAGATTATCATGGTAGAATGGAGTTGCAGGTGGGCGCCCTGACTCACGCCTCGTCTCCGCGGATTAACCTGCTTGGCGGCCGAAAAGGGTAGGACTAAAGCTAATCCGGACCTCGCCCCAGGAGTGGGTCCCCACATTCTTGTGTAACTCCGCGTTCGTTCGGCGCGTCTGCAGCGATAATAATAGAGAGCCGCCGGTCCCATGACGGCCCGGTTCAAGCTCCAGGACGCGAAAAGAATCCCGCCTGACATCTCCCAATCCTTAGAAGACGAGCCGTATGAAGAAAATCGCTTTAACGCTGCTGGCATTGGCATATGCCACGCGTTTGTTCGCCCAGGCCGCTGATCCAAGCCCCCCCGATCAAGGCAAAACCGAAACGCAGCCGTTTGAGAATCCCAGGGAACACCCCTTTTGGGAAAGGCTTCACCTGACCGATGATCAAAAGGCGAAGCTGAAACAGATTCGTGAGGCTGATCAGGACAGCCTTCGTTCGGCCTGGGCGCAAGTGACCATCGCCCGGGAATCGCTGAAAGCGGCGCTCCTGGCCAACCCGGAAAATACCGCCGACGTCCAGACGAAAGCGACCAACCTGGCGAATGCGCTCAGCACCATTTCGGTTCAGATGGCGATGCATCGGGCAAAGATCAATCAGGTGCTCACGCCTGCACAAAGGGTGGCGCTTGAGGAGGGGAAGCACCACTGGATGCGCCATTGGGAGCGGCATTGCAGGGATGCGGAGCGCCGTCCCTGGCAGGAGCGGGGTCCATTGCAAAGACACGAGGAGTCGCCACCGGAACCGCCCGGAGGCTCCCCCGGGGAGTCAAACCCCGGCGACTCCCAGTAGCTGAAGTTCAAAAAATTTTTTTAGAACCGCTTGGAAGCGCAGAACCGGGCCCGGAAGGCCCGGTTCATGTTTGGCCACGGCTGGCATGAAGCCAGTTTTCCAGGCCCCTTTGAGGGAGCGCACATTTGGATAACCTGTCTTTGGGAGGTTATTGCTAGCCAGCGCCGCCCGTTCGCCTCGATCGCAGTACACCACGATGTGCACCGGAAACGACCCGGGTCTGCTCGCGTTGCTGCTGGACCTTTTGCCCGGCGGTGCCTTCGCCGGCCAACCGGTGGTCTTGATGCTTACTGGCGGCCTCTCCGAACACGCGGCGGCCGGTACTCTGAGCGCCGTGGCCGCTGCCGGCGAAATTCTACGACGGTAAATTTGCGTTGAGCCGGCATCACGTCCGTCGGCGAGCGTGGACGGAATCTTTACTGAATCAGTATAGATTTGCTTGACGCCGGGGAGGTGTTTATACTGCGGTGATGTTGAACGGGCGTTGTGCGGACCGGGATTCTCGCTGCGATGTGGCGGTAATTGGGGCCGGTTTTTCCGGCACCCTCACCGCCGTTCACCTTGCGCGCCTGTCGGCTGGAACCGTTTCGGTCACCCTCATCGACAAACAAAAGCGGTTTGCCCGAGGCGTGGCCTACGGCACCGAAGACCCTAGCCATTTGCTCAATGTGCCTGTGGCCAAGATGGGCGCCTACGCACGGGAGCCGGAACATTTTTTGCGCTGGTGCCACGAGCACCCTGAACACTGCCGCGCGGCGGGCATCGAGACCAACGTTCCGGCTGGATCTTTTATCCCGCGCAAGCTGTACGGCGATTACCTCCAGGATGTACTCGAGGATACGCGCCGGCGATGGCCCAGCCTCCGACTCCTGGAGGGCGAGGTGGCCGATCTGAAGCTGAAACCCGATGGCCGGCTTGCGGCGCAGTTTGCTGACGGACAGGTTCTGAACGCTGCTAGAGTGGTGCTGGCGGTGGGTAATTTTCCTCCCGGCGATCCAAAGCTGCGGGACCAACGCTTTCACACCAGCGGCCGGTACCTCACTGACCCCTGGGCGGCCGCCACCGTGGAGCGATTGTCTGAACCGGGCGATATCCTTGTCCTGGGTTCCGGTCTAACTGCGCTCGACTTGCTGCTGAGTCTGGCCAAACGCCGTCATGACCACGGGATTATTTATCTCATCTCCCGGCGGGGCCTCTTTCCTCAACCTCATGCTTCTTACGTCCCTTGCCCGCCGCCGCTGCACGCACCCACGCTACCGAAGACTGCCCGGGAAGCGCTCCATCTAGTGAGGAAGGCATCAAAACAGGCTACGGAATCCGGCAGCGACTGGAGGGCCATCATGGATGCATTGCGGCCGTCCACCCAGACGATCTGGCAACAATGGGATTGGGTCGAGCGACGCCGGTTTCTGCGCCACCTGCGGGCCTATTGGGAGCCGCACCGCCATCGTGCCTCACCGGAAGCCCTGGCGATCAAACAGGATTTGGAAACTCGCGGGCGCCTCGTCTGTTATCGCGGCCGTGTTCAGAGTATTGCCGAAAATGCGGCGGCCTTGGAAGTTGAGTTCGTTGAGTTCCGCCGGCGCGAAGCCAGACGGTTAGAGGTGAGTTATGTCGTTAACTGTACCGGGCCCGAATGTAACTACCACAAACTTAAAGACCCCCTCGTGATGCAGTTGTTCCTGCGCGGGCTGATCACGCCTGACCCGCTGTTTTTGGGCATCGAGGTAGGTCCGGATGGGAGCGTCTACAACGTGTACAGAGAACGGGTGCCAAACCTGTACACGCTGGGCAGTCCCCAGAAAGGGCGATTATTGGAAACGACTGCCGTGCCGGAACTGCGGGTGCAAGCGGAGGCCCTCGCGCAACGTCTTTGCCGTGATCTCTACCGAATAGAACCCGTTACGGTGGAGGCGGCAGGGAACGAACCGGCCTCGGCGTACGAAATTTAATTGGAGGCTGGCCGTCCGGCCTCGGACCCGATCCCCCACGACGAGGTACGCGCTCGCCTACGGGGACCGGCGCGACGTTCGGCTTTCTCGTCCTCGCTTTGTTCTGCCTGAATGCGAGAGCGCAGGTGATGTTTGCCATGGGACGGGATCTTTCACGCGGCCGTCCGGTTCGGCTTAGATCAACCCGAGGGGTGCGGTCTTACCCGGTCGAGTAATAGAAATCTGGAAACAAATACGATACACGACCGGCGTTTATGAGAAAGTTTCTGTTAGCCTTCCTTGCCGTAGCAACGGCATTTTTGACCCTCAACCAGAATGCTCAAGCGGGCTGGCGCTATTACCATCGTTACTATGGTTACCACCACGGTTATTGGCATCACCGCTACTGGCATCATGGCTATTGGTACGGGGGGTACTGGCACCCAGGCTACTGGTACCCTGGTCCAGTCACGGTCGTTGTGGCCCCGTATTGACGTGGCGGCGTATCGGTAATGCGTAGCCGATTACGTCGTGGTTCCTGCTGATCGTTGAGGCGCCGCAGGTGGTCGCCACCGGCTGACGAAGCCTACCCGCGAGCACCAGGTTCTCGCCGATGATCCATGCGGCATCGGAGGACGCCAGGAAGAGTGCGGCGGGCGCGATGTCCTGCCTTTGGCCGATGCGGCCCAGCGGGGTCCGCGACTCAAGCTGCTTGCGGATATCACTTTTGGCGCAGCCGCCCACCTGCACGGCGACGGCTTGTCCGCCATTGCCGGTATTCTCGAAGGCGACGCGCTCAGCGCGATAGCGCACCCGGCCGTTACGCCGAGAAGGCCGACCGTTTCCTCAGCGGCGCCATCGATGAATCGTCCGCACGCGCCGTGGTTGAGCGCTGCCTGCGTTCAGTTTGCTGACGGGGCGACCCGCCTGAAGAACCCGCGAGCGTGTCTCACCGTTCGGGACGCGCTGGCGGGTGGAGAGCGAACCGACTCTATCCGGCAAAAACTGGCTGCCCGCCGGGCGAACGCGGAAGAACGAATACGCAAACGCTTCGAACGTGCAAGGGCGGAAGGGCGATTTGCTGCCCGAGAGAGGGTCCGGCCGACCTGGCCCGCTACCTGGCAACGTTTATTAAGGGATGTCAGTCCAAGCCGCGGGCGGCGCCGGTCGCGACGCGCTGCGCCGAGTCGCCGAAATCGCATGCCGGGCGTGGCCCGCGTGAGCGCAACGCCGGCACGATCCCGCCCGAGAGGTAAGGTCGCAACTTCGGACCGCGCCTAGAGAGGGACAGGTCCGCGCGCCCAGAGAGGGACAGGTGCGTGGGTTCGTTCTACAAAGGGACGGGTCGCAATGGCGCTTAGTTAAGGGCGCTTTCTGGCGCCTTCGGCGTTGGGTCACCCCCCCGGTTGAGTTTCCAGACAGGGACAGATCCCGCCAGACAGGGACATGAGTTCCCAGAAAGGGACAGGTCCGCCGAGGGCGAGCCCGGTGCAGAGGTCGCCAAGACCGCTGGCGAGGTCACGCCGGTTAGGGGCCCGGGTCAGCGGGGGCCGTGCGCTCGGGACGGCGCGCCCCCGACCGGGGCCGGGCCGTTCTTTCCCGGTTCCGAGGGTGGGCCCTCTGGTCCGGCCAAGATCGGGCCGGCTGAGCGATGCGGCCACCGGATCGGCTTGCAAGCGGCCAGCCGCGGCTTGCAGCCGCCCGGATCCGACGACCCCGCCGGCCAGCGCGCCAGCGCGCGCAGCCACCCAAAAAATATATTGAAACACCCTTTTTCTATGTTATAACATTGGCCACTCCCATGCGCCACCCGCGGCTGAAAGGCTCCGCCCGCCCCGCCTGCTTTTACCATTGCCTCTCGCGCATCACTGGCGGCGCGTTCATCTTCCAGACCAGCGGGCCGGGCTCGCCCGAAGCCGAGCACTTCGTCGACCTCTTGCAGCGGCTGGCCGCCTTCTGCGGCATCCCGGTGCTGACCTACGCCCTCATGGCTAACCACTTCCACCTGTTGTGCGAAGTGCCCCCACCCCGCGCG
>JAFAUY010000044.1 GCA_019243005.1 Verrucomicrobiota bacterium
AACGCGCGCGGAGCCTGCGTTTATGTTCGTGCCGGGCCAATTCTTGCGGTTGCATGTGTCTGCGGTTGCACGATTAGGTTGCATGGAGGTTCAAAGAGTAGTTCCATGCTCATCAGCGTTCCCGGCCGGGGCGCGGTAAACCCTGACCTGTGTTTATGAGTTTTAGTGATCGTTGCCGCCTGATGCTAATTTCCGGCTCTTGCCTTGCACAGTTGTTCTGCGCGTCAGCGGCTTCGGCCGCGGGTACGGCGGGGGATCTGGCCGCCGCGCGGGACCTGGCGCACCAACTCAACCAAGCGTACGAATCCGTTTACGACCGTGTGGCGCCGACGGTGGTGGTGATTGACGTCTCCAAAGCCGACAAGCCGGGCACGAATGAGAACCCGTTCGAGGGCTTCGACTTTTTCTTTCGGGGACCCCACGGCGACGAGGGGGACCAGCAACCGGATCAGTCGGAGGGGTCAGGGTTTTTCGTGCGGTCCGACGGTTACATCCTTACAAACAATCACGTCGTGGAGGGTGCCGATAAGATTGAGGTCAAACTGAAAGACGGGCGCACTTTCCAGGCGAAGGTTATCGGCGTGGATGACCGGACCGACATCGCGGTGATCAAGATTGAAGCGGCCGGGGTGCCGACCGTGCAATTGGCCAACAGCGACGAGGTCAAGGTGGGCCAGCTGGTCTGTGCGATCGGCGCACCTTACAAGTTTGATTACACCTTCACGACCGGGGTGGTAAGCGCCAAAGGCCGTAACGAGCTGCTGGCCGATAAATACGAGGATTACATCCAGACGGACGCCTCCATCAACCCGGGCAATAGCGGGGGGCCGTTGTGTGACATCGACGGGAACGTGATCGGCATGAACACGCTGATCCACGGTTTGAACCGGGGCCTTGGGTTCGCCATCTCCAGTAATTTGGCCAAGCAGGTCAGCGATCAATTAATTGCGTCGGGTCGCATCGTCCGGCCGTGGCTAGGGATCATTATCGAATCTTTAAACGAACAGAACCGGGGCGAGGTTTTCAAAGGCGTCGACAAAGGGGTGATCGTCCGCACGATCCAGGCCGACACGCCGGCGGCGAAGAGCGATCTGCGGCCGGCAGACGTTATCACCGAGGTCGATGGGGTCTCGGTCGGTTCTTCACGAGAGTTACAGCGCGAGGTGCTTAAGAAAAAGGTTGGTGACCAGGTGAACCTCGGCGTCTGGCGAAATGGCCGGAAGATCACGGTGGCGGTCAAGACGGAGGAACTGCCCGGTGAAACGAACCGGTTGGCAGCTTCCCAGCCCGCCCCATCGGCTCCGCAGGAGGATCCGGCGGCCGCTTACGGATTGCAGGTACAAGACATCACACCGGATCTGGTGCAGGAACTGGGGTTGAAGTCGGACCGAGGCATCGTGGTGACCTCAGTGGCCCCGAACAGTCCGGCCGCCGTGGCCGACATCCAGCCCGGTGACGTCATCACTGAAGTCGGGCGGACGGCGGTACGCGATGTTTCATCGTTTGAGAAGGTGGTTGGGGAACAAAAGGGTAAACCGAACCTGCTGCTGCTGCTGGACCGGAAAGGTGTAAAAACCTATTCGATCGTCAAAATGGGCAAGTAGGCGGCCACAGCGGAGGGGCGAATGCCACCAGCGGAAAAATACCCCAAATTACAGATCTCCCTTTGTGGCACTCGTGGCATTGGCCCAACGCCACGAGCCGAAGAGTACCGGCCAGATTGCGAGTAAGAGCGCTTCATGGGTGGCATTCTACCCAACACCCATCACTGGAGATGTTTTGAGACCCAGCTGAGGAAGTGGGCACGCCGCTTGGCGCGAAACTGTTCCATGCGGAGCCTTTGTTCGGGTCCGAGTTGACCGGCAATGCGGGCGAGGGCCGCGTCGATGTTGAGGTCGCCGTCGATCAGGGCTTGGCGGCGCGCATCTTTGGTCCTTTGGATCGCGTCCTCGATTTCGGGACGAAAGGCCGAAAGCTGGGCGGGCGTCAGACTAACTTCCGCTTGCATTCGAGCGAGCAGGCGCGCCTCCCAAGCCTGGTCTGCCCGCCTGCCCAGGTGTCGGCCCGGACCGATCAGGCCGTAGGTGAGAACCGATCCGCAAAGCCCGCCGATCACAAAAAGGGCAGCCAACGCGGCGCTCAGTCTCCAGTGAACTCCCATACTGAGCTGGCCACATCCCCTACGTAATTGGCGTCATCCGCGGATGTCAACGCATCGAAGTTAAAGCCCACCACCGTCGCCAGAACGAGCAGGGCCGCTGCCAGCGATGCCGTCGAGGTTCGAACCAGCGCCCGTTCCTCGAGCAGGTGAAGTTGGTGTTTTTGCCAAACGGACGCTGCAAAACCGGGCGGCGCAGACGTTTCGAGCGGGTGCACAGTTTCCACTTCGCGCGCCCTGGCGAACCAAGCATCTAAACTCGCGTCGTTCATTTTTCCACTCGTTGAATTGCGGCCAACAGTTTCTGCCGAGCCCTAAATGCCGTCACCTTGACTTTCGACGTCTTCCAACCGGTTAAGTTACCAATTTCCGCGACCGATTTCTCTTCCAAATACATCAGTTGGATCACCAATCTCTCGTCAGGCTTCAGCTTGGCCATCAGCCGGAAGAGCAGTTCCCGCACTTCCTCGGGTGAACGCTCCGGCGGCAGGGTCGCACCCTCACGCAAATTACTCAGCGCGGCTTGCTGCTCTTCGGTAAAATCCGACCAGCGATATTCAGGCCGATTCTTTTGTTTGCGCAAGTGATCGATGCAGGTATTTACCGCGATCCGGGAGACCCAATGTTCAAACGGAACGTCCGAACGGAACTGGTGGACCTTTGAAAAGATTTTCAGGAAAACCTCCTGGCAGAGGTCTTCTTCCGCTTCCCGCCGGGGAAGGTGGTTCCGGACGATTTTGAGGACGAGGGGATAGAGCTGGTTGACCAACGCTTGTGCCGCCGATTGCTCTCCCTGCCGGATCCGGCTCAGCAATTCAGGGAGGTTCTCGTTGTGCATGGGATCGGCTCGAGATCAACGAACGGCGCGGCTCAAGCCAGGGCGCAGCCGAACGCCGTTCACGGTCAGATTCCCTGCTTGTCCGGACCCCGGTGCCGGCGGCCGCTCGTCGCCGGCCACCGGATTTATGGAACTAACGTATGAACCAGTAGCAAAATCAGAAACAGCACGCATAGGCTCTGGACCACCCATCGCACGCGCACGCGAGCATCGGAAAAGCTCACCACCACCTCGACAAGGATTACAATCAAACAGGTCAGTGCCCAAGTCAGCATGCCATCCGGCCCCTGAGCGGGCTAGAATCGTGCCAGGTTTGCCGCAAAAGCGCTCGCCGAGGGTGGCCGGCAGAAAACGTTGTGCCGCGCACGCGCGCAGCCGCCATCCGAGATGCATCCTGCATGGGTCACCGCACAGGTTGCAATCTCGAATGAGCGGGAAAGCCGGTTGTCAGACCCTCCACGCAGGCGTTAAACTTGCCGTTACCTGTATCAGTGCTCATACCTCATAATTTCTGGCCGGGTTTGCGACCGCGCAACCGGTCCCCAGGCCCAAATCGTTGCTTGGTCCGTGGATCAGATCAATAAGTGGGAGATGGACGCGCTCTGGGAATAGATTGTGCTTGGATTGCTCGTACGAATGCATACGGTTCGCCAAAAAATTCCTGACCGACGGCTTATCGCGATGGTTTGCGGAACGTATCTTTAACAAGCGGTATATCCCGATGGTTTGTGCAAGTGATGTAAAGAATCCTGCGGCGTGGCGGCGGGCATTATTCCTGGCGCTGGTGGCGGTTTGGGCGCCGGCGGCGTTCGCTCAGGTCCAGGACGGCCGCGAACTGGTGAAGGCTGCCCTGGTTGCCGACCAGAACGCGATCAGGCCCGGGCAGACCTTTCGAATCGGGGTGCATTACCAGATGGCGCCCCACTGGCATATATATTGGAAGTACCCTGGCGATGCCGGCGTGCCGGTTAAGATTGACTGGAAATTGCCGCCCGGCTTTGAGGTGAGCGACCTGCGCTGGCCCGTGCCCGCCCGCGAAAAGGAACCGGGCGACCTCGAGGTTTTCACTTATCCGCAGGAGGTGCTCCTGTACGCTGAGGTAAAAGCGCCGGCCCGGCTGCCGGAAGG
This sequence comes from Verrucomicrobiota bacterium, assembly GCA_019243005.1. Taxonomy (GTDB): domain Bacteria; phylum Verrucomicrobiota; class Verrucomicrobiia; order Chthoniobacterales; family JAFAMB01; genus JAFBAP01. Next base: position 4,125 of record JAFAUY010000044.1, read on the forward strand.
GCCGGTACAGGTTGGCGCCCATTCGGAGTGGCTGGTGTGCGAGCGCCAATGCGTTCCGGGCAGCGCAGAGCTGAGTTTGAGCCTGCCGCAGGGAGATGGGGGTCCGAGCGGTGCGCAGCCGCTTTTCGAGCGTTTTGCCAAACGTACACCCGGGCCGTTGCCGGCCAACCTCAGCGTCAGGTTTACGCGCGACGGCAAGCGGTTGCGGGTGACCGTCGAAGGTGTGCCGGCCGCCGAACCGGTCGAGTTCTACCCCGTGCCGCCGGCGGGCGTTGAGCTGGGGCATGGGGTCAGTACGGGCAACACCGTTGCGTTTGAGGTGGTCAGTGAGCCGCAACCGGTCCAGCAGCTGTCGGGACTCCTCCTGCTGGCCGGTTCGGGAGCTTCCCAGCAAGCCTATGATGTTGACGGGCAGCTCCGGCAGGCCATCGTCGCGCCCGAACCCGGATCCGCGCCGGCGGCTACCCTCAGCGACGTTGGCACCGGGTGGAGCGGACTCTTGCAGGCCCTCGCTTTCGCCTTTCTCGGCGGCCTCATTCTCAACGTGATGCCCTGCGTGCTTCCGGTGATTTCGCTCAAGATTTTCGGTTTCGTTTCCGAAGCCGGCGAAGAGCCCCGGAAAATTGTGCGCCTGGCGCTGGCGTACGTGAGTGGGGTGCTGGGGTGCTTTCTGGTGCTGGCGATGGCAGTCTGCGGTTTAAGGGCGGCAGGCGGCCAGGTTGGCTGGGGTTTTCAGTTTCAGGATTACCGGTTTGTTTTCGCTTTGTCTCTGGTCGTGTTCGCGTTTGCACTGAATCTGTTTGGCGTGTTTGAATTCAGCGTCTCGGCGCGGGCAACCGGAAATCTGGCCCGACTCGCGAGCGGTGAGGGGTACGGCGGTGCGTTTTTCCAGGGAATCTTTGCCACGATCCTGGCGACGCCGTGTACCGCGCCTTTCCTCGGGACGGCGTCCGCCTTCGCCTTTGCTCAGCCGGCACCGGTCACATTTCTGATCTTTCTGGCCATCGGCGCCGGTCTGGCGGCGCCTTACCTGCTGCTGGCGTGCAATCCCCGCTGGCTGCGGTTTTTGCCCAAACCCGGCGGCTGGATGCTAAAGGTCAAACAATTCTTTGGCTTCCTGCTGCTGGCGACCTTGCTTTGGCTCATCTGGATCGCGGGCCAGCTTCGCGGGGTGGAAGGGATCGTCACGCTGTCGGCGGCGTTGCTGGTACTGTCGTTGCTGGTCTGGATCAAAGGCTCGTTCTGGACACCGGTTGCATCGAGGGCGTCCAAAGTCGGGGCGGGGGCAGCGATGCTGGCGACCTTGGCGCTGGCCTGCTTCGCTTATCGGGCGGTAACCGCGCCGAGCCGGCTGGTCTGGCGGGAGTTCAGCCCGCAAAGCCTCGATTTGGCGCTGGCCAGCGGGCGACCGGTCTTTGTGGATTTCACTGCCGATTGGTGCATCACCTGCAAAGCGAATGAACGTTTTGCGATTGACACACCGGCCGTCCGGAACGCTTTCAGCCGTAAAAACGTCGTTACCCTGCGGGCAGACTGGACCCACGGAGACGAGGCGATCACGGCGTTACTCAGGCGGCATGGCCGAGCGGGTGTGCCGATGTACCTTTACTATCCCGGGGGCCGGGAACGCCCCCCGGTGATACTGCCCGAGCTGATCACTTCTCAAACGGTTCTCGACGTCTTACAGAAAAGTTAAACCTACGCTGAAAACGCATGAAAAAAATGTATTCCGCTCTCGTGATGTTCGCCCTCTCCGTGCTGTTGGTCCCGCTGGGCCGCGCTGAGGTTCAAGTCGGATCAACCGCTCCGGACTTCTCCCTGACCGACACTCACGGCCGGACCCATCGATTGTCCGAGTACCGGGGCAAAATCGTCGTCCTGGAATGGTACAATCCCGACTGTCCCTTTGTCGGCAAGCACTATCGATCGGGCAACATGCAGCAATTGCAAAAGGAGTATACCGCCAAGGGTATAGTCTGGCTGACGGTGGACTCCTCTGCTCCCGGTGAAGAGGGCAACTACCCGGCCGAGACCCTGAACCAGATCTCCAACAAAGTCGGCGCTGTCCGGACGGCGTTGCTGTTGGATCCGGACGGTAAAGTCGGGCACACGTACGACGCCAAGACCACGCCGGACATGTACATCATCGATTCGAAAGGTTCCCTGGTTTACCGCGGCGCGATCGACAACAAGCGCAGCACCAACGAGGCTGACGCCAAAACCGCGACCAATTATGTCCGGCAGGCGCTTGACGCCGTGCTGGCCGGGAAACCAGTGCCCGTTTCGGCCACCCAACCCTACGGCTGCACGGTGAAGTACGCCGGCAGCTGACGCGGTGCAGGGCGGTATGGCGATTCGAGCTCAGGAAGTTCATCGGGTAACACCGGCCCTGTTTGCCTGGCAGGCTTACGATCCAACATCGAAAGTGGATCTGACCAGCGTGGCCCACCTGGTTGACGGCCGGCTGGTGATGGTGGATCCCGTGGAGCTCGCCGAACAGGCTGAGGCGGAGCTCCTGGCCGCGGGTGAGCCGGTTGCCATCGTCCTGACCAACGGAAACCACGGGCGTGCCAGCGCCCGATTGGCCGTATCCTGGCAGGTGCCCGTGCTCTGTCATGAGGCAGCCGTGGCCGGGACCGGCATCGTCCCGGATGCCTGCGTTGACGACGGCCAGGAGCTCCTGGGCGGGCTAACGGTTATCACCTTGCCAGGTGGCGGCCCGGGAGAACTGGCCCTGTATCACGCCAGGGCGCAGGCACTCAGTTTCGGCGATCTGGTCATCAATCTTCCGGGATACGAGTTCAGCCTGTTACCGGACAAATATTGCCTTGAGCCGCACCAAGCACGCGCGTCGCTCCAGAAGCTGCGAGCTTTGGCGGTAAGCCGGGTGACCTTTGCCCATGGGTGGCCCGTCGTGACGGGCGCCGGGGATCGCCTCGCCGGTTTGCTTGAGAAAATCCATCAGAACAATAATTAAGCTGTCGGCCCAATTCCCGGGCACCCCGACAGCCTTCTTTGCAGTCCCGGGTCCATGTGGTACGGTGTCCCGTTCCTAAGTATATGGCACAACCAGATCCCAGGTCCTCCAAGGACCGAAATACGCGGAATTTTGGAAACGACAACAACTTTAATTGGCGCGGTTTGCTCCTGTTTGCGTGTGCCATTGCGTTGTTGGGCGGCTTTTTATTCTCACGAAACGGGAATTACGGAAACGTCGAGGAGATTCCGTACACCACCTTTGAACGGTACCTGCAGGAAAACCGGATCAGTCATGATGAACCGCTGCAGTTGATTGTTACGGAAGGCCGGAGTACGCAGATGCTGCGGGGGGCTTACGACCGGAACCGCAAACCGGCGGGGGCGAATGGTGCGGACCATTTCAAGACCACGATCTTCATCGAATACAACAAAGACCTGAAGTCAGAATTGGAGAACAAAGGCTACCAGGTCGACATCCGGGCGGACTCGGACGTGATGGTCTCGGCCATCCTGCAGTTTGCACCGATCGCAATCTTCTTCCTGATCCTCTATTTCTTTTTCCGCCAGCAGATCCGCAATGCGGGCAAAGGCGCGCTGAGTTTCGGCAAGAGCAAGGCTCGCATGCTGGCGCGTGACCGTAACCGCGTCACTTTCAAGGACGTGGCCGGGGTTGAGGAAGCCAAAGAGGAGGTCCAGGAGATCGTTGATTTTCTTAAAGATCCGAAAAAGTTTCAGAAGCTCGGCGGGCGCATCCCCAAAGGGGTTTTGATGGTCGGCCCGCCGGGGACGGGGAAGACGTTGCTGGCGCGGGCGATTGCGGGTGAAGCGGACGTCCCGTTCTTCAGCATCAGCGGATCGGATTTCGTGGAAATGTTCGTCGGCGTGGGCGCCTCCCGCGTCCGCGACATGTTCGAGCAGGGAAAAAAATCTGCGCCTTGCATAATTTTCATTGACGAAATTGACGCGGTCGGGCGTCACCGCGGCCACGGTTTGGGCGGCGGGCATGATGAACGTGAACAGACCCTGAATGCACTGCTCGTGGAGATGGACGGATTCGACACGCAGGAAGGCGTGATCATCATCGCCGCCACGAACCGGCCGGACGTGCTGGATCCGGCTTTACTGCGACCAGGGCGGTTTGATCGCCAGATCACCGTGAACCTGCCGGACGTGAAAGGTCGTGAAGAGATTCTGCGGGTTCATTCCAAGCGGGTGAAACTTGCCGAGGGCGTCGACCTGGCGGTGGTAGCGCGAGGGACGCCGGGTTATTCGGGTGCCGAGCTGGCGAATGTCATCAACGAAGCGGCTTTGCTGGCGGCTCGCCGCGGGCTCAAGGCGATCACGATGGCCGAACTGGAAGAGGCGCGGGATAAGGTCCGATGGGGCAAGGAACGCCGCAGCCTCGCCATCAGCGAAAAGGAGAAGGAAAACACGGCGTATCACGAGGCCGGTCACGCGCTCCTTTGCGAGGTGCTCGAATACACCGACCCCCTTCATAAGGTGACGATTATTCCCCGGGGGCCGTCTCTGGGGTCGACCATGTACCTGCCGACTGAGGACAAGTACACGAACCGCAAAAACGAACTGCTGGATCGTTTGGTCGTCATCATGGGTGGCCGGGTGGCAGAAGAGATCGTTTTCGGCGACGTCACGAACGGCGCGTCGGGCGATATTCGGATGGCCACCGGGATCGCACGCAAGATGGTTTGTGAATGGGGCATGAGCGAGCGCCTCGGGATGGTCGAGTACGGAGAACACGAGGATTACGTGTTCCTGGGACG
>JAFAUY010000235.1 GCA_019243005.1 Verrucomicrobiota bacterium
CCCAGCGCCCATGGTACTGTGCCGCAAGGCACGGGAGAGTAGGTCGCCGCCAGGTCTTCCAGTCCACCCACCCTTCATCACCCCCGCGGGGTGGAGCAGCCCGGTAGCTCGTCAGGCTCATAACCTGAAGGTCAGAGGTTCAAATCCTCTCCCCGCAACCATCTTGACTTGCTCGGCAAACCAGCACCGGCTCCGCGTTGCGCCGATCCTGGACTGGTTAACAAGTCTTGAGCGCATGCAGTAGCGTCGCGTGAAAATACAGACGGCTGCGCAACATATTGGGCCTCGCGGCGGCTGGACCCGCCATCGCATCGTGGCGGCTCAGACGCACCAGGCAGGCCTGTGGCTTTTTTCTCTGCACGAGAAAAACGTTGCGCTAAAATCAGTTCGTCTCCATAATGGCTGCCAGTGCGGTACGCCGCTAATCGGAGATCAACATGGGTCAAGTAACGGTTCCCGGTCCCAGCGGCGGGATCGCAGTCGCGTCTGATTCCAGCCAATCGGGGACGATCGCACAACAGATCGCTGAAGCAATTGCGCTGGCTCAAGCGGGCAGTAAGCTGAACTCTCAATTGGTCACGGGCGGCGAAAGTCTTGCGGCGCCGATCACAAGCGGTGGCACCGAGAACGACGCGATTCTCGGCGGCGTGGTGGGCGCGGTCACCGTCCCAGCCGGTTACCAATTTGTGGTCAATGAGGCTTCTGCACCCGCGACGATCACCGCCAGCAATGCAACTTTGTTGAGCGGTACAGTTGGTGGAACGTTCTTCCTCACTGGCGCCTCCACGCTGGACGCGGGGGGCGGGAACAACTGGGCACATGTCGACGGCAGTAACTATCAGATGTATGCCGGCAGCGGCGATGATACCCTGCTGGCATCGGGCGCCGGCACGGTCGCGGCAGGCGGGGGACTCAACACGATCGTATCGGGCAGTTCCTCGGTGGCCGGTGTTTCATCTGGCAACTTGATCGTCTCCACTGGCCAGGACGTCATCTTCGCGCGCGCAGTGGCGGACACGGTTCAATCATCTGGCGATAAGACACTTCTGTTCGGCGGCGGCAACGTGAATGCCTCGCTTTCAGGGGCAAACGACACCATCGTAGCTGGCGGCGGCGCTGACACGATCCAGGCTTCCGGCGACTCGGCCCTGGTGTTTGGCGACCTGTCAGGCGCGAACACGCCGATGAACACGGAAGTCAGCGGTGCAAACGCGACCGTCGTCGCTGGTTACGGAACCAGCAATGCCACCGCATCCGGCAGCAACGGGCTGATCGGCGGAACCAGCGGCCGCTTCAACGTCGTTGATACCGGCACCAACACCACGATTATCGGCAGCACCGGTGCATCAACCGTGACCGCTTCAGGCCACGGGCTCCTGTTCGGCGCGCAGTCGGGGGACCTGGTATTCTATGGCGGTGCAGCGTCCGCGACGGTGTTCGGCTCGGCTGGCTCATCCGAAACGCTGTTCGGCGCAGCAGGCGGGATCGAGTATGATAACATGGACGCCAATGCCACCGTCGTTGGGGGCAGCGGCGTTTCCACCCTGTTCGGCGCCCCCGGTGGCACGATCACCTATGTCGGGAGCACTGGCGGCGCTCAGTTCCAGGCCTTGGAAGGCAATGTCACCTTCAATGCCAGCGGCTCCTCGAGCGACAACCTCATCGTCGGGGGCAGGGATCCCAACGGTGCAGACTCACTGGTAGGCGGCGCCGGCAAAGATACCCTCATGGCGGGTTCTGGAGCCGACACGTTAACCGGCGGCGGCGGGAACGACCTGTTCGTGTTCTTCAGGAACATGACCGGTGGGAATACCGACACGATCACCGACTTCACGCAGAACGACTCGCTTCTGCTTTCCGGCTATGGGACCACCGTCACGCAAACCCTGAGCACGGCCGTCCACAGCGGTGGCAACACCACGGTCACGCTGTCGGATAACACCAGGATCACCTTCGTTGGTGTTTCTGATCTGAATGCACTGGCCGGCCATATTTCATCGACCTGATGCCAGATGAGCCGAGCAAGCGCGCGCGGCAGCGGGCGAGGAGATCGTCATATCGAAGAACGGGGTGCCATGCGCACGGCTTGTCCCGATCGCGTTCCGTGGCAAGCGCCGGAAGCCCGCGAATGCGATGAGGATCACCTTTGTTGCTCCGGATTTTGATCATCCCGATCCACGTATAGAACAGCCTTTCTCGGGCAATGAGGAATGAACGTTCTGCTGGATACCCACGTAACTTTGGTAGGACCAGCAGGATCAGGCACTCA
>JAFAUY010000368.1 GCA_019243005.1 Verrucomicrobiota bacterium
AACCCGGCCATCAGCGCGCTGTTCATACCGTTACAATGCCACAAATGCCACTAGTGGAAAAATGCCACAATCCCGGTGACGGGTAATTGGTAACGCGTAACGGGTACGGTTCGGCGTGTGACTCTGAGGGCAGGGTACGGGGTGCTAGTTCGATTTTAGTCTTCTCGCCGTAGTCGCCGCGCCCGCCGTGTGATCGAACCCGCGACGCGTCACCCGTCAGCGGGTTTGTGGCATTTTTCCATTCGTGGGGTTCCTTTACTGGTGGCATTTTCTTTCGCTACCATTTGTGGCATTTTTCCGCTTGTGGCATTCGTGGCATTTTCTGCCGTGGCATTATTCAGATTGCAAAACGCGCACGGGCGGCTTTACGCTCGCACTCTCCCGAGTTCAGGGGTTAGCCCTCGATGAAGTCAGACCGCATTTCGAAGCTCGTCGCGCCTGAAGCGTTGGAATGGGCTGCCAGGCTTGCCGCGCGATTGCGGGTGGTCCAGGCCAGCTTCAACGACCAATCCCCGGAGACTCGCAGCGGCTATCTGCTCGAGGAAATTCAGCGTGAGATCAAGGCGGTCCCGGAATCGGAGCGAGGAGATTTTCTCGACGCCTTATCGCTGCTGTTCCCGACCGTCGACGCGGCGCCTGCGCCGCTTCCGCCGCCGGCGGAACCGGCACCGCTCTCCACCATCGAGTTGGTCGACGCACTGATCGAAAAGTTCCAGGGTGCTCCTGCGGAGGAACGCTCATTGATCCATGACCGGTTGCGGGCGGCCGGCTTGTTGGTCACCGTGCCGGACGCGCCTACGATTCCCGCCGAACTTCGGGGCAAGCTTGGCTTGAGGCCGGAAGAACCGCTGGACCCGGAGCGTTATCGACAGTTGTTTGCGACGCTCGCCGAACTGGTCCTGACGCTCGATCACGTCATCTGGAGCATCTGGAGGAAGCTGGCGCCGAAATCAGCCGTGAAACGCGAGTCGACGGACCAATTCCGGCTCCTCCTCGGCCGTTACCTCCAGGGTGACCGCGAGGTGGCCAGTTACCAGATCGCGCAATTTCTGGAGCGCACCCGGCAGTTGACGGTGGCATTGGTCTCCGGGTTCGGTTCGGCCGGCGAGGCTTTCGCGCGCTGGTACCTGAGTTCGTATGCGCCGCAGAAGATCCGCAACTCCCTTGAGGCCGGCAGTCATGGGTTCCTGGCCAACGTGGAGCAGCGCTGCTGGCGCCGGTACGTGGAGTTGGCAGAGGGGCTGAACGGGCCGCTGATCGAGGAGCAACTGGCCAACGGCGTCGTCAGCTATGTCGAGGAACTTGTGGCCAAACCTGACGTCCGCAAACCCTAGTCAAAGGGCCGGGCTTTTTTAAAGGCCGGCTTTTTCCGCGCGAGTTTATGCAAATCCACTGGCACGAAGGCCTATTCTTGCTTCCGCATCACCTCCAACGCATGCAGCGCGGCTTCCAGGAAATGCTCTGGAATGAGCGCCGCCTTCAATGGCCCTTCGCGTACGGGTTGGTGGAAGCCCGCTTGTCAAACGACGACCTGGAAAACATGCGGCTCCGTTTCAGCGTCCTGCACGCCGTCATGCCCGGTGGCCAGGAAGTCAGGTTCCCGCAGGACGCGGAACTGCCGGTGATCGACTTGAAGCAAACCCTCCAGGCGCGTGGACGCCTGGTAATTTATCTTGGCGTTCCGCTTTGGTTCGATGCCCGTGCCAATGCGTTGTCCACCAGCGATCGGGCGGATACCCGGTCAAAAATTCTCTACCGCGTGGTTGAGACGGACGTGGCCGATGAGAACACGGGCGAAAACTACAAGCCGGTTCAGCATCGCCGCGTCAACGCCCGCCTGCTGTTGGAGGATGAGGACCGGTCCGATCTCGACGTGATTCCGTTGCTGCGGGTTACCCGTGCGGCCGGCGAAGAGGTCGGCCTTCCCCAACGCGATCCGGAATTTGTCGGACCCTGCCTGGTCATGGGGGGATCGCCGGCCCTGCGTGAGTTGGTGCGCGAGTTGAGCTCCCAGGTTCTGGCGAGCCGTCGCGAACTCGTGGTTCAGGTCACGCGAGGAGGCTTCAGCATTGACACCATGCGCGGCCTGCAGTTCGAGCAAATCATGCGTCTCCGGACCTTGAACCGGTTCGGCGCGAGGCTGGAAGCGCTGGCCGAGTTGCCCCAGGTTGCCCCGTTTGACGTCTACCTGGAACTGCGGGAGCTCCTGGGCGAGTTGGCTGCACTCCAGCCGGACCGGGACCTCTACAACTCTGCCCCCTACCAGCATGACAGCCCGTACTCTGCATTCGAGGAGGTGTGCGCCAAGATCCGGCAACTGCTGCGCGGCGGGGTGGCCCCAAGCTTCCTCAAGGTCGCTTTCGTGCCCGATCACGGAATCCATCGGGCCACGCTGAATGACGAACACCTGACGCGACCCGTTGATTATTTTCTGGGCGTCCGCACGAAAGAAGACCCGCGGGCGCTCGCACGGCTGGTTGAGGATGCGGATCGTTTCAAGCTGATGCCGGAAAGCATGGCCAGCCGGGCCATCCGCGGAGTCATGCTGAAGGAAGAGCGGTTCCCGCCCCTGGAGTTGCCGGCCCAGTCAGGATTGTATTACTATCGTTTACTGCGCGGTGAGAGCGGACGCAGCTGGCAGCAGATCCAGGCCGAAAAGCGTGTCGTGGCCCGGTGGACGGGGCACGATAACGCGGATTACGAGCTAACCCTCTACATGGTTCTCCCCAAAACCGACGTCGCTGCCGGCTAAGCTTACCGGCCACCGCATTCTTCGCTATTTTCCTTGCTGACGAGAGAGTATCATACTCCCAACCCTTCTGCCGCCGGCTCCGCCATGACTCCTCTCGAGCTTTGTGAACCGTTGTTCAACAAGATCTGTCTGCTCAACCGCATGGGCCGCAAGGGCGGAGCGAACATCAGTTACGAACACCTCCGCGCTGAGATCGAGTCGTTGCTGAGTGACCTGCAGAAGCGTGCCGAGGCCGAGCCCAACCTGCGCGCCCAATGGGCAAAATTGGAAATGCCCCTGGTCTTTTTTGTCGACTCCATGATCGCGGAGAGCGGCTTGCCGGTTGCGGGGGCGTGGCATCAACACCGGCTGGCTTACGATCGGAAGGAACTGGCCGGCGATGAAAAGTTTTTCGACTTTCTCGATGAGACCCTGGCCGACTCATCCGCCGAAGCCACCGAGCGGCTCCGGGTGTTCTACACCTGCCTGGGGCTCGGCTTCTGCGGCTGGTACGCGGGCCAGCCGGAATACCTCCGCGGTAAAATGGCCGACGTCGCCGCGCGGCTTCGCACGGGAGAAATGCAATCGGGTCAGGACCGGATCAGCCCGGAAGCCTACCAGTACGTCGACACCCGTGATCTGATCCCGCCCCGGTTTTCCAGGTTGGGTGGCCTGGCCGTGATGTTCGTCGGCCTTTGCCTCATCGTGACCGCCGTCGAGATCTACCTTTTCCGCTCGGCCGTTTTGACCATCACGGGCACCACGGGCGCCATCGCCACCCTCGATCCGCGTTCAGCCCGCCCGCACTGACACGGGAGCGCCAACATGAAAGAAATCTCCTACCTGATCCAGGCCTTCAACGCCCTGGCGCTTTGGGTTAAAATCGTCATCGTCGTCCTGCTGGCCACCACGCTGATCGGGGCGGCGGCGTTTTTCGGGGCGCAAGTCGCGCTCATCGTGGCGATCGGGCTCTTGCTCCTCGCCGTCCTCTTCAGTTTGTACCTGCTCCTGATTTTCTGGGTGCGCCGGCGCCAATCGGCCGAATTGAAAGGTGAACTCGTCACGACGGCCGCCCATCGCGGCGTGCTCGATCCGGCCGCGCGCAGCCGCCTGGAAGATTTGCGGCGTAACTTCGCCAAGGGCATCGAGAAATTCGAGGCGGCCGGCAAAGACATTTACGAGTTGCCCTGGTACCTCATGGTCGGCGAACCCGGTGCAGGTAAAACCGAAGCCATCCGCCATTCGGACGTTGGTTTCCCGCCCGGCTTACAGGAAACCCTTCAGGGCGTCGGCGGCACGATCAACATGAATTGGTGGTTTACCAACTATGCCGTTATCCTGGACACGGCGGGACGGCTGCTTTTCAACGAGGTTGAACCGGGCACCTCCAATGAATGGCGTGAATTTCTCGACCTGCTGAAAAAGAATCGTCCGCATTGCCCGATCAATGGCCTTTTGCTCGCCATTCCCGCGGACAGCCTGCTGCGTGATGCGCCCGAACAGTTGGAACAAAAGGCCGGCCGGCTCGCCCGGCAGCTCGAAAATGTGCAACGCCAGTTGGAGATTCGGTTTCCGGCTTTCGTCCTGGTGACCAAGTCTGATCTGATTAACGGCTTTCGCGAATTCTTCGAGGACCTCCCGGACGTCCGCAGCCAGCAGCAAATGTTCGGGTGGTCTAACCCCGCGCCGCTCGACGCCCCCTTCCGGCCGGAGTTGGTCGAGGAGCACCTGCGGGTCGTCTCCAGCCGCCTCGAGCAACGGCGTTTTCGCCTGTTGCAGGATCCGACCCCGACCCAGCCGAATGGCCGCCGCGTCGACGAGGTCGACCGGCTTTACGAATTGCCCCACAACGTGCAGGCCCTGGCCGACCGGCTCCGGCGTTACCTCGAAATCATTTTTGTGGCCGGGGAGTGGACGTCGCGCCCGCTGTTCCTGCGCGGCATTTATTTTACGTCCTCCATGCGTGAAGGCGCCGCGGTGGACCAGGTGCTGGCCGAAGCCCTCGGGGTGGCGGTAGAAGCGCTGCCGGAAGGCCGGGCCTGGGAGCGTGAACGCTCCTACTTTCTGAAGGACCTTTTTCTGGATAAGGTGTTCCGCGAGGACGGGCTCATCACCCGCGCGACCGACATCGAGGGCATGCTCCTGCGGCGCAAGCTGACGTTGTTCGGTGCCGGCACCGCCGGGCTGCTGGTGCTGTTGGCGATGGGCCTGCTCGGGTACCGCTCCCTGCGGGAGAACGTCTACAGCCAGACCGGCTTCTGGGCTCGGGCCACGGAGGGCTGGACCAATGGCAAGTGGCAGCCGATCGTTACGCCCGACCCAGCCGGTTCCAACCTGTACCGTTACCAGGGCGACCGGCCGGTCGGGCCCGGTTTCACCGCCCAGACCAAAGCGGAATTTCATCGCCCCGACCTTTCCTTGGCCGACTTCCACGAGGCGTTGCGCGAACTCGTCAGCACCCCGCTGGGCGTGCCCTGGATCTTCCGGCCCCTGGCGTCCGGGGGCTCGGACCCGGATCGGGAACGGGCCCGGGCGCAACGGATTCTGTTTGAGACCGGCGTGATTTCACCCGTGCTGGAGGCGGCTCGCCATAAAATGCAAGGCTCGGCTTCCGGTTCCATCCCGGGCCGGGGTGGTGACCCGCGGCCGGCCGAGCGCGTACGAACCCTCGAAGCCAAGGCCTTGACGGCCCTGGTCCGGCTCGAAATTGACCTGCTGCAACACCCGGCCAAGGCCGATGGGCTCGGCGACCGTATCCTGAGCCCGTTGCTCGAGTACGTTTCCGACAAGCAGGGAGCCCGCAACCTCGTCGCGGTAATGGATTGGACCTACGGGCACAACCCGGACGCGCGGGACACCTGGGCGCCCGCCTGGACCGGCGGCGGCAATACCCTGCAACAGAATGGCGCCATCCACGCCGGCCTGGACCGGTTGGTTGCAGATGCGCGCGCTCGCCTGAGCGGTCTCGCTGCCAACGTACAGTTGCTCAACCAGCTCGCCGGCACCGTGCGTACTTATCAAAACGTCGAGACGACCTTGTCCGCCAAAGCCAACATCAAGGACGATCCGGACACGAGCGACCGGGAAGTGGCCGCGGCCATGGATAAACTGCAGAGTTCCAAAGCCGCCATGGAGGAGAAATTGGCCGCCGTCCGGCAAGCCGGCCTGTTCGAGGACGGACCCGAGACGCTGTTCTCCGCCTACCAGAAATTAACGGTCAGCAGCCAATCGCGGTTCGGCCAGATCTTCATTATTCAATCCGAGATCGAACGGGTCCTGCCGACGCCCAAGCCCGATGGCAAACCCGACGACAAATCGATTGTTACCAAGGTGCTCGCGCAACCGCCCGTCACGGATGATCCGAAATACACCCTGCTCAAGGAGGTAAAAGCCGCGCTCGCCGATATTACTCAACAGCTCAAGGCGCAGTTGGAAAACGCGGTTCCCGAACCGCAACTGGCCGAATTCAAAGCGCTCGATGACGCTTCCTTGAGCCCGGTGGGCGGCCAGCCCGCTTACCTGGTGCGCTGGAACCTTTACCAGGAATGCCGCGCCGGCGCTCCCCAGCACCACTACCGGGACGGGATGGTGCTGCTGAACAAGAATTGGAGCCAGGTCCAGCAGCTCTCCCAGGCGCTCGCCGCCCTGCAATCAAAGGTTGAAGACTACCAGGGTAAGATGAAGGAACAACTGACCACGACGTGCGGTTACTTTATCCAGCGCGTCGATCAGACACAGAAACAGGCCTTCGCCGTCAATTACCTTAAACAGGCCAAAACCGCCCTCCGGCAGTTGCTGCGTTTTCCGCTGCTTTGGCCGCCGGCGTCCGACAGCTCGGCGATGAGCGTTGACCAGATCAAGCAGGCCAAGTCGCTGGTCGGCATGATTCATCGTGACCTGGATACGGATACGTTTTCCAAAATTCCCGCCACGCCGCGCCAGTCGCTGGTCGAGTTCACGAAAGGGCTGAATCCGTTACTGGCCTTTACCGATGCCATCATGCACCCGGACGGGTCGCTCGGGTTGGTCAACATCACGATGGTGAACGGCCAGGCTCAGCGCCAGCTATCCGGGCCGGACCTGGCCCCCGCGCCGACGCCGCCCCAGCCGGGCGCTCCGCCCAAGCGTTCACTCCTCAGCCAGCTTTTCGTCGGTGACAGCCCGACGCCGACGCCCCCGCCGGAGTTGGGTTACAACCCCCGTAACTGGAACGCCGTTGAGTTGCTCGGCCGCAGCCGGATCGTGCCGCTCGACTCTCAATTTGACGTGGTGCTGGCTAAACTGAAACTCAATGAGGGATTCAAGTTCCGCGTATTCCACACCCCGACCGGCGGAAGCTCCGACGTGGTTGATTGCGGCCAAAACTGGGCGGCGCTCCGTGCCATCTCCCGTTTCGGCGGTAAACCCGTCGACGCAAGCGGCCAGGTTTGGCGGGTACCGCTCAAACCGGGAGAGCCCACGGCCGTCTGGGTCCAGCTGGCTTTTGAACAACCGTTGCCCCCTCCCCAAACCTGGCCTACCCTCGATACGCTGGGCCTGCGCGACCTTTTTTAGCTGGCGCGCCTGGCCCGCAAGAACCACGCAAAAGCCGAAGCGACGCGCTCATGGCGTGCCAGAAGCTCGTAAAGAGACGCCACGCGTCTCTTTAAGAGTAGAGTCGATTTTAAAATATTGAATCGAAACAAACTGTTTTTAAACT
>JAFAUY010000402.1 GCA_019243005.1 Verrucomicrobiota bacterium
ATTACGGCTGGCTGATCTCGCCCATCTGGCTGAAAGGATTCAGCCCGGATGCGATCCTGCATTCTTTCGACCCTTGGAAGCTGCTGCTCTGGATACCGCTTTTCAGCGCCTTTATCGTCTTTACCGTCTCGATGTTCGCTGAGACCAACCGTCTGCCCTTTGACTTGCCCGAGTCCGAAACCGAGCTGGTCGGCGGTTACCACACCGAGTATTCGTCGATGAAGTTCGCCTTGTTCTTCCTGGGCGAATACGCGGCCATGATCACCGGTTCAGCGGTGATCGTGACCTTGTTTTTCGGCGCCTGGTATATCCCCGGGATTCCGGTGAGCGTGGCCGATCCGTATTCGGCCTGGGGCGTAATCCTTGGACTGGTTCACATCACCTGCTTCTTTGCCAAGGTCGCCCTGCTGCTTTTCTTTTTTATCTGGGTGCGCTGGACGGTCCCGCGGTTTCGCTTTGATCAGCTCATGCACCTCGGTTGGTATTACTTTTTCGAGATCGCCCTGGCCAACATCCTGCTCATGGCGATCTTCCTGGCGGTGATGCCTAAATAGGAGAGTAGGAGATCAGGAGGTAAAAAAAAATTTATGGCTTACGTCGTTTCCCGCCCCAAACTTACCCTGGCCGAAAAGGCTTACCTGCCTGGCTTGATGGCCGGGCTGGGCATCACGCTCAAGCATTTCATCAACGTTCTTACCGGCAGGCGCAAGGTGACCATGCAGTACCCCGAAGAAAAGTGGGATGCGCACCTGCCGCCGTATTACCGCGGGGCGCCGACCCTGGTAAAGGATGAGCACGGTCGCGAACGCTGCGTGGCCTGCCAGCTTTGCGAATTCATCTGCCCGCCGCGCGCCATCACCATCAAGCCGGGCGAGATCCCGGAAGGCAGCCGCTGGCGCAAGGTCGAAAAATACCCGGAACGGTTTGAGATCGACATGATCCGGTGCATTTACTGCGGGCTTTGCGAGGAAGTCTGCCCCGAGCAGGCGATCTTTCTACGGAAAGATTACGCGATCACCGGGCTGAGCCGGGCGGAGATGGTGCACGACAAGGAGAAGCTGTACGAACTTGGCGGCGTCATGACCGGCTTGGTGTACAAATGGAACGAAAAGAAATAGCCCGATGGCTCCGGCGCTCTTCTGGACGTTTGCAGCGGTCATGCTCGTTTTCGGGCTGCTGGTCGTGGTCAGCCGTAACCCGGTGACGAGTGCGCTCAGCCTGGTCGTTTGCTTTCTTGGCTTGGCGGCCCTTTTCTTTTCGCTGGATGCGTTTTTCATCGGCGTCATCCAGATTCTCGTCTACGCCGGCGCGGTCATGGTGCTCTTTCTGTTTATCATCATGCTGTTCGACCTCCGGGCTGAGGCGCGGCGCAAGACGAACGTTTCCGCCGTGTTTGGCGGGGTCGTGGTCGTGACGCTTTTCGTGCGGGTGTTGTTCGACGTCTCGTATGGGTTCCAGAACGGCAACGCCGTTTTTCCCGCGATCGAGCGCCGGCCCGAGGGCGACGCCTGGCACATCGGCATGACGCTTTTTCAAACCTACAACCTGCCGTTTCAGGTGATCGCCACCCTTGTGCTGGTCGCGTCCATCGGCGTCGTCCTGCTCAGCAAGCGCGAGCTCAAATAGAACCAACCTCCCATGGTCACCCTCAACGACTACCTGATCGTCAGCGGCCTCCTGTTCACCATCGGATTTGCCGGCGTCATGCTGCGGCGCAACCTCATCATCATCTACATGGCCCTGGAACTGATGCTGAACGCCGCGAACCTTTCGCTGGTCGGCTTTTCCCGCTTCAACACCCAGAATAACCTGCCGGATTTTAACGCGCAGGTTTTCGTCTTTTTCACCATCACCGTCGCCGCCGCCGAGGTCGCCGTCGGGCTGGCCATCATCGTCGCCCTCTACCGCGCCCGGCAGACCACCCACGTCGAAGACCTCACCTCGCTCAAATTCTAGGCCACCATGAATGCCGCTCCCTGGATCATCCTGTTCTCTCCGCTGGTGGCGGCGGCCGTCATCGCCCTGTTTACCTGGCGGCTGCCGAAGCTCAGCTCTTACCTCTCGGTTGCCGCCGTGGCCGTTTCGTTTCTGGCCGCACTCGGCGTGTTTGCCGGCCCGGATCAAACCGGCGGCTTCAACTGGGTCGACCTGGGTAGTTTCCGGATACCTTTCGGCTACCTGATCGACGGATACAGCAAAATGATGCTGCTGGTGGTAACCGGCGTCGGGCTGCTCATCCACATTTATTCGATCGGCTACATGGCGGACGACCTTGGCCGGTCCCGCTACTTTGCCGGCCTCTCGATCTTCATGTTCTCGATGCTCGGCATCGTGCTCGCCGACAACTTCATCATGATGTTCATCTGTTGGGAGCTGGTCGGCTTCAGCTCCTACCTGCTGATCGGGCATTGGTTCGAGCGCCAGACCGCCGCCGATGCGGCCAACAAGGCGTTCCTGGTAAACCGGCTCGGCGATTTCGGTTTTATGCTCGGTATCCTGATGATCTGGAGCGCCTCGGGTTCTCTGCTTTTTACCGACCTTGCCGCGAAGTGGGCCGGCTTGAATTTGTCCCCGGTCTACCTGACCGCCACGGCGCTCCTGGTGTTTTGCGGCGCGGTGGGTAAGTCCGCCCAGTTTCCCCTGCACGTCTGGTTGCCTGACGCCATGGAGGGTCCGACGCCCGTCTCGGCCCTCATCCATGCCGCAACGATGGTGGCGGCGGGCGTTTACATGCTGGCCCGGGTCTTCTTCCTGTTTGAAGCCCAACCCGCCGCGCTCACCGTCGTCCTGGCGATCGGCCTTATTACCTCGCTGCTGGCCGCCCTGATGGCGACTCAGCAGGATGACATCAAACGGATCCTCGCCTACTCAACGCTTTCCCAGCTCGGTTTAATGATCGCCGCAGTCGGCTTGGCCGTGCCGCAGGCCGCGCTGTTTCACCTGTTCACGCACGCCTTTTTCAAGGCGCTCCTGTTCCTGGGCGCCGGTTCGGTGATCCACACCCTGCATCACGAGCAGAACATCTGGCGCATGGGCGGTCTCCAGCACAAAATGCCCATCACGTTCTGGACGTTCGCCCTTGCCACCCTGGCCCTGATCGGCTGCCCGCCCTTCGCCGGTTTCTGGAGTAAAGACAGCATCGTGGCGGCCGCGTTTGCGCGGCAACCGGCCGTTGGGGGGATCATTTCCGTGATCAACTTCTTTACGGCCTACTACATGACCCGGCTCTTCGTGGTCGCGTTCCTCGGCCCGTCGCGATCACCGGAGGCTGAGCATGCCCACGAGTCTCCCCCGGTCATGACGGTGCCGCTCGTGGCGCTCGCGATCCCCTCGGCGTTCGTCGGCCTGCCGTTCGTGGCCCCCCTGTTCCTTCCTTTCCTGCAACACGAAGCCGTGGCCGTGCTGGCCATCCTGCTCTCGCTCGGGGTCCTGGTCGCAGGCGTCCTGGCGGCCTTTGCCCTTTACCGCGACCAGACCAGCGATTCCATCCGCATCCCGCTGTTCGCACACCGCTTTTACATCGACCAGTTCTATAACCGGCTCGTGCGCTGGACCCAGGACGCCCTGGCGGTAACTTCGGCCTTTATCGATCGCTGGATCATCGACGGCGGCATCATCCGCGGAATGGGCGGCATCACCTGGGGCTTCGGATTCGCCCTCCGGTTCCTCCAGATCGGTAACCTGCAGGCGTACGTTTTCCTGTTCGGACTTGGCGTCGTGCTTCTGCTCTACCTCATCTTATTTTCCTGATGAACTTTCTTGTCCACCTCACCTACCTTGCCCCGCTGCTGGGCGGCCTCATCGTCCTGGCCGGGGCGCCGCCGCGCCGGACGGCTCTCGGCGCCAGCATCCTGGCGGCCGTAGTGGCCACCATCGTTTTCCTGGGGTATGACTACCACCGGGGTGGTTACCAGTTTCTCTCGAGCGTGAGCCTGGTTCCCACGTGGGATCTGAAAATTCTGGTCGGCGTGGACGGTTTGAACGCCACCATCCTGTTCCTCACCTCCATCGTCGGCTTCGCGGCGGTCTGGCTGTCACCGGCCCTGGTCGAGGGACAACGTGCGTACCTGGCCTGTCTCCTGTTCATCGCCGCCGGTGCAGCCGGTGCCTTTGCCTCCCTCGACCTCTTTTTCTTCTACGCCTTTCATGAATTGGCGTTGATCCCGACCTTTCTGATGATCGGTATCTGGGGCTCCGGCAACCGGCAGGCCGCCGCCTGGAAGATCACGCTTTACCTTTCCACCGGCAGCATCATTCTCCTGGTGGGACTCATCGGCTTGTATCTGCTGCCGGCGCCGGAT
>JAFAUY010000438.1 GCA_019243005.1 Verrucomicrobiota bacterium
GTGCCGAGCCGTGGGCGGGGGGAAGGGACCCTGCACCGTCGGGCCGGGCGCTCTCCCGGGCCGAAGAGGTTGCCGCCCGGCTTTTCCAGCGTCCCGACGGGATGCGACCCGTTTTCAAAGGCTGTTCCAGGTTAAAGGCCCCCTCCAGGGACTAAAAGTCCCTGGCTACTTTCCGGCTGCCCCTCCGGGGCAAAGACGGTTTTCCTCGCGCGGGCCTTGAGAAAAAATGTGCGTAAAGCTTAGGACTAAAGTCCCTGGCCACTTTCAATCGCCCCTCTGGGGCAAAAACCGCTTGTCACGAACCAGCCCCGGAATAGGCGGGTAACCTCCGGGGCTGTCGCGCTGAGCCCAGCCGTCCCTTCCGGGGCAAAACCGCCATCGAAGTAACAAGTCCCCGCCGGCAGGCGGCTGCTGCTGCTGTCATAAATCGCGCATCTTAGGGATTACTGGCAGGATTGCTGGCGCGAATTGTCCACATGCCTGCCCGAACCTGGCCAACGGATCAACCGTTAAAGGGGCGTCGAGACCTGTCCCTCCACGGCTTTCGCATACGGCATGCGCAGACACCCTTTTTCGCTGCGTGCGCGCACGTCATCGGTGTGCCCCCTGCGCCAAGCGTAAATGCCTGCTCCTCTCCCCGCCGTGGTTTGCCGTGGCGCCGTGTGAACCTCTTCCGCCGTGGCCGCCGTGTGACCGGGTACCCGCGCCGTAGCTCCCCCACGCCTGCGTCGCAGTTTCTTACGGCGTTGAGAACCCCTTGGCATACCACGTGCTCCCATTCCCGCTTCGGTTCCAATCCTACTCACCTCTCATCCTTAAATATGCCTGAAGTCGTTCAAACCACGACCAAGCCGACCCTTGGCTTAACCGGGTTAACCATGAACGCCATGGCGCTGATTGCGCCCGGTGCCTTCCTTTGGCTAACCTATGCGCAGCAATGTCTCTATGGTGCCCCGATGGCCGGTTCGGCCATGTGGTTCGGGATCGTGGTGGCGTTGCTGCTCTGTTTCGCGACCGCGATCTGTTACGCTGAACTCTCCAAATTGTATCCCGGAGCCGGTTCTTCCTATTTCTTTGCGGAGCAAGCGTTTCTTTCCAAGACCAGGGCGTACCGCTTTGCCCGCATCGCGAAGTTTACCGTCGGCTGGGCCAGCCATCTCTATTATTGGATCTACCCGGGCGTCATGGTGGGGGTAACGGCATTGCTGGTCGGGTACCTGCTTGGCCAGTTGTTCCCGACCATCTTCAATTCTGCGGTGCCGAGCCCGTTATTCATGATCCTGTTTGCGCTCGTTTTCCCTTTCCTGATCGGCTTGATCGCCTATCGGGGAGTCACGGGCGCCACCTCGGTCAACATCGCCATCAACGTCATCCAGATCAGCGCGTTGATCGTCTTCTCGGTGATCGCCATCGCCTACCGGACAAATCACGCAGACGGGGCGAAAGGCATCACCTTGAACCCGGACGGGGTTCCGGTTTCGAAGGTCATTGCGACCCAGACGACCAAGGACGCCGGCGGCAATGACGTCACCAATCCCGTCAAGGACAAGGACGGCAATTACGTTTTTGAAAAGAACCCCGACGGCACCGATAAGGACGTCGCCCTGACCTATGCCCCGGACCAGGCGATCGACAAGGGCGCCGATCCGAAGAATCCGACCGACACCTTTGAGTTTCATCGCGACGCCCTTTCGGTCATCTCCCCGCACGGCTTCAGCTACGCCATCATCCAGGCGTGTATCGCCATCCTCATCCTGGTCGGGTTCGAATCGGTCACGGCCATGGGTGAAGAAGCGCGCAACGCCAAGCGCGACATCCCGCGGGCGGTCTTACTGTCGCTGCTGATTCAGGGGGTGATTTGCTACCTGTTTGAATACTTTGCCGCCAATTACTTCCTTAACAGCGGCTACAAAATGACCCAGGCCGCGGGTTCGCCTGCGCCGATCGGCGACATGATGCAGATTGTCGGCACGTGGATTTTCGGCAGTGCCACGGGCGGTTGGTGGTTCATGTTCATCGAGGCGATCACCGTCTTTTTAGCCCTGGTCGGCACCACCTTGTCGTGCATCAACACCGGCGCACGGGTGACTTATGCCATGGGTCGGGACGAGGAACTGGCGGGCGATTTCGGGGTGCTTCACACCAAAAACCTCACCCCGCACCGGTCCATCTGGACGCTTTGCGGGATCTCCGCGGTGCTCGGGGTCTTTGCCGTGCTGCTCTATTTCTGCGGCGGCGCCGCCCTGACCGATGACACCATCAAAGGGTTGCCGCACAACTTCTGGTACAGCTTCGGCATCTTCCCGCACGACCTGGCGGTGAACATCCCGCAAAGCCTGCTCATCGTGACCCTGGCGAGCAACTTTGGCACTTTCCTGCTGTACATGATGACCAACGTCATCGCCATCGTCGCGTTCCGCGAACACGACAGTTTCCACGGGTTCAAGCACGTCGTCGTGCCGGTATTCGGGCTGGTGGCGAACCTGCTCTGCATGCTGTTTTATCTCATCGGCCCGTTCATCGTAACCGGCATGAGCTGGAAAGAGCCGTACGTCGCCTTGGGCATCGCGGCCGTCTGGGGCATCTACGGTGCCATCTACTTCTACGGGTCAAGCAGAAAGCACTCCAAGCCCATCCTTGTGAAGCAGCCGGCGTCGTCGGACCCTTCGGTGGCGACCAAGGCCTAGGCGGCCCGGCCATTCCCGATCCTGCGTCCTCCGTGAGCTGCCACTTCAATTTGTAAGTGGCAGCTCTTTTTGCTCCCTGCGACCCCGGTCTCTGCCGCATGCTCCTGAGCGTCGTGTCCCAATCGTCGACCGGTCCCAAACGGGACCGGAACGAAGATTACCTTGGTTATTGGCAACCGTCTGACCAGGATGAACGGATCCGTCGCGGCACCGTCGCCGTCATCGCCGATGGCCTCGGCGGCCTGCGGCGCGGTGACGTCGCCAGCCGGCTCGCCGTCGAGACTGCACTTGCGGCGTTTCAGGGTGCGGATCTCGACACGTCGCCGA
>JAFAUY010000134.1 GCA_019243005.1 Verrucomicrobiota bacterium
CGTCGCGATTGAATCGGACCGCGACTGGCTGGCCATGCTGCAACGCGAGCAACCGAACGGAGGATAAACCTGTGAAGAATGCATCATCCACCTGGACCGCCTTGCGAAACCCGGTGTTCCGCCAGCTCTGGTTCGCCAGCCTGCTATCCGGCACGTGCGTCGCGGCGCACGATACCGCGGCGACCTGGACGATGAACATGGTGGCGACGTCGCCCCTGTTCCTTTCGCTGATGTCCACGGTCGCGTCGCTACCCTTTTTCCTGTTTACCCTGCCGGCCGGTGCGCTCGCCGATATGGTGGATCGGAAACGGCTGATGTGCGTGATGAACATTTGGCTGGCTGCCTCCGCGGGCGGCCTTGCCATTGCCGGGTGGTTGCACTTACTTAGCCCCTACGTCCTGCTCGCCGCGGTCTTCCTCATCGGGGTCGGATTCGCCTTCAACGCCCCGGCGTGGACCTCGATTCAACCTGAAATCGTCTCCAATGAGGAACTGCCTTCCGCCGCGACTTTGGGAGGGTTGCAACTGAACATCTCGGGAATCATCGGCCCGGCGATCGGCGGTTTCCTGCTGCCCATGATCGGCGCGAATTCTGTTTTCGCGTTAAATGCGTGCTGTTTTCTCGTTTTGATTTTTGCCGTCGCGCAGTTGAAGCGAAAAAAGGCTTCGGCAAACCTGCCCCTGGAAAACTTCCTCGAATCTTTCCTCACGGCGATCCGCTACGTCCGCTATGCTCCCGGGATCCGGGTTGTCCTGGCTCGAAACCTACTCTTCGCGTTTTTTATCTCTATCATCCCCGCGTTGCTGCCGATCGTGGGGTTGAAACAACTGCACCTCGACCCGTCAAACCTGGGCTTGGTTTATACTTGCATGGGGATCGGCTCGGTCTTTACCGCCGTGACCGTCCTGCCCTGGGCACGGGGAAGGTTTTCATCCAATGCCATCACGTTGATTGCCAATACCCTGGTCGGAATCGTTTTTCTGATGATGGCGCTCGTGCGCAGCCCCCAGTTGTTCCTGGTTGCGGCCGGCCTGGCCGGAGCGGCGTGGACCATGGCGGCGGCCGAGCTCTGGGTGGCCGGACAACGGGCGATGCCCTCCTGGGCGCGCGGCCGTATGAACGCGACGATTATCATGGCTTCCCAAGGAGCGGTTGCCCTGGGCGGAATCCTCTGGGGTGCGTCCGCCTCCATGTGGGGTATTTCGCCGACCTTGCTAGCCGCGGCTGCGCTCCTGCTGCTCAGCCTGCTTCTCCTCTCGCAGCTATCGATCGATTTTACGGGCAAACTCGACTTTGAGCCCGCACCCGTGTCGGGGCACGCCCATAAACTTATTCACCTGCCGCACCCGCACGACGGGCCGATCGCGGTCACGTTCGAATTCGAAGTCGACCACCGAAACGGTCGGGAGTTCCTTAACGCTTTACGGGAAGTGCGCCTGATTCACCTCCGAAACGGCGCGTTCAGCTGGCGCCTCCATGAGGACCTCGGCCGTGCGAACACCTACCGCATAGAAATGACCGTACCATCCTGGACCGAGTACTTGCTGGAACAGGAGCGGCTGACGAAAGATGAGAAGGAAGCCATCGATAAAGCCTGGTCTTTCCACGTCGCCCAAAATCCTCCGGAAGTACGTCACTTTCTCTGCGTGAATCGGGAACTACACACCAGGCATCATCTGGTGACGAGGCCCTCAAGCATGCCGGAAGCGCCCCTCAGCGTGGATCGGGTGACGACCACGACGGTCTGACCGCGGGCTCACGCGAACATCCTCCCTCGAAACGACCCTCCGGTGCACCGGCGGAGGACTGCAGGGTAGCCGCTGGTTTTTCGTGTTCCCATAACAGCCCGCAAACGTTTGACATTCTGACTTGCAATGTCCCGGGAGTCAGTAATGCTTCTGAAAGGATTCGAGCCTGCCCCGCACATTGCCCCTACACCCGACCGGCAAGGCTATTTCCTTATCGTGCGATAATGTCTCCACTATTAACACTCGCCCCAGTGGCCCGTGCAAGGAGTGCGCGGCGAAAGAAGGCTACGGAACGATCGAATACCCGGTGGATGAATTGGCTCCTTGCGCCGATGTGGATCGGCGCAAAATTTGCCCGCATGTTCATGCGCGATGTGCAACAGGCCGTCGAGCGGACGCGCGTCACAGAAAATCTGGATTCATCCTGGAGCGTTACCTACGCGGCAGATGATGGCATAGACGTTTTCATCCGGTTCGACCGGGAACCGGAAACCCCGGACTGGCAGATGCTTGCGGTCCGCGTGAACAAGGCGACGGGCACCATCACGGTCCTCGCGAAAACCGCCTTGCCCCGGCGCGCCAACGTCGGTTAGGGATCGCATCCCGGCTGCCAGGATCAGCCGCATACCGGCGCAACACGTTCCGGTATCTCATCCCGCCGGCCCGCCCGGGCCCGGTTCAGGGCTCAGACACCGGGCTGCCGCGTTGCAAAAAAATCCTGCTCGGGGACTGAAACGGCGCTACCGTCAGCCTAGCCCGGTTCCGTACCCGAATGCCAACGACCCTGATCAACGTCTCGAACCGTCTCCCCGTAACGGTCGGAGCGGATAAGATCACGAAATCTTCCGGCGGACTCGTCGCTGCCTTGGAAGGCCTTTCCAAAGGCGAGTACAAAACCACTTGGATCGGCTGGCCCGGGGCTGCTTTCTCCGAACCGGTACGGCAAAAGGAAATTGAGCGCGTTTTACGCGACGAACATGGTTGTGTACCGGTCTTTCTGGACAAGGAAGAAACCGAGGCCTTCTACGAGGGTTTTTCCAACTCAAGCGTCTGGCCCCTGCTGCATTACCTGCCCAATTACATGCATTACGAGCCGGCGTGGTGGGAACATTACCGGAACGTGAACCGGCGTTTCGCGGAGAGAGTACTAGAAAATGCGCACGACGGTGACCTGGTCTGGGTGCACGACTACCAACTCATGCTGCTGCCGGCCCTGCTGAAGGCGGCAGCTCCTCATCTGCGGGTCGGATTCTTTCTGCACACCCCCTTTCCAGTTTACGAAATTTTCCGGTGTCTGCCGCACGGCCGCGAGCTGGCGGCCGGGATGCTCGGCGCTGACCGGATCGGTTTTCACACCTTCGGCTACCTGCGCCACTTCTTCGCCACCGCGCAGCGCCTCCTTGACCTTGACCCGGAACTTACCCATA
>JAFAUY010000233.1 GCA_019243005.1 Verrucomicrobiota bacterium
GCGTGGTCTGACGGAGGGCCAGGCGATGAGCCTCGCCGTCAACGGCTTCGTGAACGATCTCGTGCGCCAGTTCCCCATGGAATACAGCGTCGAACTTAAACGGCTGATCGACCTGGAAATGGAGGGATCGGTCGGCTAAAGAACCTGGCTCATGCGGCTCCAGGGCTCAGGGAGGAGGGCGGCGCGTTTCTGCGCCGGCCGGTATACGCTGAAACCCGGACGGCTGCGCCGCGAGTCTGAACCTTTTACTATGTCGACAACGACCATCGAACCAGTGCTTCTTTCGACGGGACCCGGGCCGGCTGCGCCCGGCTCACCCCTATGGTTTCAGAAACTGCAAACCTCCGCATGGGCCGAATTTGAAGAGCTTCCCTTTCCGACGCGCAAAGACGAGACCTGGCGATTTTCGAACGTCAAGGGCCTGACCCTCGACCAGTATGTGGTCGCGCCGGAATCAACCGCCGACGTCAGCGCCGAGGTTCAGAGCCGCGCCCTCGAAGAGGCGGCGGGTCAGATGATCTTCCTGAACGATCGCCTGGTGGCGATCAAGCTGTTCGATGCCGCTTTGTGTGGGCAGGGCGTCGTTTTTACCACCCTCGAAGAAGCGCTGGTGACCCGGGGAGACCACCTGCAGGCCCATTTCATGTCGCAACCGGCCCGGCTGGGGTCACAAAAGTTCGCCGCCCTGCACAAGGCGATGGTGAAGTCGGGAACGTTTCTTCACGTCCCTAAGGGCGTCGAAATTCGCCGGCCGTTTCAAGTGTTCCATTTTGTCCAGGGCCAGAACGCGGCCGTATTTCCGCACACGCTGATCATCGCCGACCCGGCCAGCCGCGTCACGTTCATCGACCACTTCATTTCCCTGGAACCTTTCACGCCGGGTTTTGCGTGCGGCGTCAATGACCTGATCGTCAAGGATCAGGCACAGTTGAATTACATCAGCATGCAGGAATGGAGCCGGGAGTTTACCTCGATCCAGATTAACTCGACCATGGCCGGCCGCGACGCCGCCGCGACCAGTCTGTCGTTTAACGTCGGCGGCAGGTATTCCCGGCTGGAAAGCGTGAGCCGGCTCCAGGGCCAGGGGGGACGAAGCGATATGCTGGCCGTCACCGTGGCTCGGAACGCGCAGGAGTTCGATCAGCGGACCTATCAGGATCACCTGAAGCCGAATACGACCAGCGATCTGCTCTATAAAAACGCGCTGTTTGATGAGGCGCGGACCATCTTTTCCGGACTGATCAAGGTCGAGCCGGGGGCGCACCGCACCGACGCCTATCAGAAAGTACGTAACCTTCTGCTCAGCGACGAAGCGGAAGCGAATTCACTCCCGGGGCTTGAGATCCTGGCGGATGATGTGCGTTGTACTCACGGGGCCACCTCCGGCCAGATTGAGGAGGAAGAGTTATTTTACCTGAAAAGCCGCGGTATTCCGGAGCGCGCGGCCAAAGCGCTGGTCGTTCGCGGTTTTCTCAATGAGGTGATCGACCGGTTACCGGACGAACCGCTCCGTACGTACCTGCATGGTCGAATCGACCGGCACCTTTCCTGACCCTTCCACGGCTCAAAGCTGCGGGGTGTCCGGCCGTGTTTTCGGTAAAATAAAGCTAACCGTCCCCGCGCGTCTGGTCTATAGCTCATCGGGAGCATAACTTTTATGGGATTTTTATTACTCAAGCTTACTCCTCTTTTGGCCGCCGGAGCGGAGGCCGTCACCCACACGGTGCCGGCGTGGGCCAAAGGCAACTATTTTTTGGAGAAATTTTTCGAGGGCGGCGTCGTCATGTATCCCATCGCGGCGGTCTTCGTGGTCGCGGTGGCGGTGATCCTCGAGCGGAGCGTCTGGTGGGCCGTCGAACGGAGCCGCCGTGATGCGGATCGCCTGGACAAGGTTTACGCCGCCCTTGAACAAGGCAACGTGCAGGCCGCGTCGGGCCTGGCCCGGGGTTCCAAAGACCCGTTGGTCCGGACCGTCTGGCATGGCCTTAACCACGCGCACGCCTCTCTCGAAGGGGCCCTGCAAATCGCTTCGGGCACGGAGTTGCAGCGCGCGGGCCGTTTCATGTCCGTGCTGGACACCATCATCACGCTCGCACCGTTGCTGGGTTTGCTCGGGACCGTGACGGGCATCATGGCGGCATTCAATGCCGTGAATGAAGGCGGCTTAAGCCCGGCGGCAGTTTCCGGCGGCATCGGCGAGGCCCTTATCGCCACCGCCTGCGGTCTCGGCATCGCCATTTTGACCCTGATCTTTTTTAACTTCTTCAATGCCAAACTGGCCAGGCTGCAGTTCGAGCTCGAGTCGACCTCGCATAATGTCCTCCTGATGTTCCACAGCTTGCACCTGAAAGCCAACCCGGAGACAGCAGATGCACGGCCGCAGCCGGAGCAATACGCCGGTTCCAATTAGGAAAGCGCGGATTGAGATCATTCCGCTGATCGACATCATGTTCTTCCTGCTCGCCTCCTTTATGCTGGTGAGCTTGACGATGATCAACATGAAGGGGATCGACGTGAACCTGCCGACGGCGACCAGCGCGCAGCAGAATAACAAGCCCGATTTCACGCTGGTCAGCATCGACGCCCTTCAGGACATCTATTTCGATAAAGCGCACGTCCCTGATGACAACGTCCTGGCCCGTTTCCAGGATCTTTATAACAAGGATCACGACGCCCGCATTTACATCCGTTGTGACAAGGATGTTCCCTACGAAAAAGTGGTGTTTGTGCTGGATAAGGCGCGGGCGGCCGGCATCCAGAAGGTCGGCCTGGAGATCAAACCGAGCGCAGGAGCGGGCGCGTCAGCCGTTGCGCCCGCCGGACCTGCCGCTTCCGCTCATCCTTGATTAAGCGGGGGGAAAATATGCCGGACCATCCGCGACCGCAGCGCGACCGGGTTTCCCTCATCTGGTTTCTGCTCCTTTCGGCCGCCATCAACGGGGCTGCGGTGGTGAGCGGATACTGGATAAAATTTCCCGAACGCCCCATAAAGGCGGACACGGTCATTGAGTTGACCGACCTCGACGTCAACGACGTTGAGAAACTGGGGAATCCGGACGTGCCCCCGGAGGCGCCCCCGCCGGAACCGGAGCCTACGCCGCCTCCGCCCCCGCCCGAGCAGGCACCGACTCCGCCGCCGGTGGATAAACCGGAATTTGAGTTGCCGGAACCGACGCCTCTCCCGACTCCGCCCCCGACGCCGGTCCCCTCAGTTATCCCCAGGGTGACGCCTGTGCCCCGGCCCTTGGCAACGCCGAAGCCTCCGCCCAAACCACCCAAACCGCAGATCGCGGCAGCGAAGCCGGTGGAAAGACCTAACCCGAACGCGGCGGCGACCCCGGGGCTCGCCACCCGGGGGAATCCCGCCGGTGCGTCCAACGGCACCGGCCACGCCGGCCGTCCCAGCAGCGGCGCGATCCTGCTGCGCAGCCCGAAACCTCCTTACCCGCCGCAGGCTTTGCAGATGGGAATCCGGGGCGACGTTCGCGTGCAATTCACCGTTTCCAACGGCAACATCGTCGATGTCCGGGCGATCTCCGGGCAGCCGATCTTGAGCAGCGCCGTGGTCCGATGGACCAGGGCAAACTGGAAGTTTGCTCCCGGCGCCAACGGTACCTTTACCCTCCCGGTCACGTTCCAAATGCAGTGAAGGGTGGCGGGTAACGAGTAACGCGTAACGGGTAGCGTTCGGAGACGCCGAGCGGAACGCCACAAATGAAGGGGGCTAATCGGTGTAATCTGCGTAATCTGTGGACGTTTTCTCTATTCTGCGTTCTCTGCGTGTTCTGCGGATGATCAGAACAGATCCACGCTGAGATCGACTTTGAAATACGGGGCACCCGCCCGGGTCTTGAAGTCGGGCCCCGAATGGAAGAAGTCGATTTCGCGCTGGAAAACCCAGCCGGCCGACCCTTCAAGGTCGACGCCCTTGCGCGGCGTGTAGGAGATGCCGCCGCCCCCGCGAACTTCCGTGTATTGGAGGGTGGCATTATTCGTGCGGTGATCATCGGTGGGCCCGTTCCGGAAGCCGCCCCCGGCGAACTCGCCGCCCAAAAACGCCTGGAACCCACGGAAAAACTTGTAACTGACCCGCGGTTCCGGAAAAAGGGCATTCACTTTCAGCCGGTTGTTGATGTCCCAGACAAAACCGCCCACCGGCAAAACCGGCCACTCGCGGAGCAGGCCGGTCGTCACACCGATCGCGAGCGAGAAATTCTTGGTGATCCTGATGCCGGTACCGGCTTCGATCGGGAAATCGAACGCATTTTGGGTGATGTGATCGCGCGCGAAATAGAGGCCGGGAGACACTTTCAACAGAGCGCCGATTTCATCGCCGTGCCAGTATTCCAGGGCAAACTCTCCGGCCAAGGCATTAAGCGAGTAGGGGAAAACGGCGTTCGAACGGGAAAAATCAAATCTGGACACGTCGATCCCGGCGCGGAAATACAAATTGTCCACGATGCGAAATCGGCGGAGCGCCTCAAGTTCATAATAACTGTCCGCCTGCGCCCCGAGACCTTCCAGGTGCCTGATATGGCTGCCGAGCACGTAGTCTGCGTCGAGGTCGAAAGACCAGGCCGGGATGGAGCTGGCGGGCGCACCTTCCGAAGGCGGCGCATTCAGCACGGTCTTGTCGCCTGCATGGACCGCGACCGTCGCGATGCAAAGCACCAGTGCGCCGATGGCTGAGAGGCTCGATCCGGAGGACGGGCGAAAGCCGGGGTTCCTGGGGTGAATCCCTCCCGCGCCTTCACACCCTCCATAGCTACCACGCCGTCTCCATCCTGGATTGATCATGGTTTCAATTCTTGATTGGTAAGACCATCAAAGATCAAGAATTTCTCGTGGTGATAAGTGGGATCGGTTCGGAAGGTGAGGCGACCGGCATAGCGGCGTTCGATTTCGACCAGTAAATCTTCATCCTCGGTCTTAAGGCGGTTCAGCACCTCCGGATTGACGATCACCTTCAGGTCATGGGTCTCCGGGTTGCGCCGCATCACGGCGTGCAGCGCGCGCTGGATCTCCACGCTCATGGTCATCGGACTTTTGACCACCGCGCGCCCGTGACAATACGGGCAGGGGATAAACATCGAACCCGTCAGGCTCTCCTGCGCCCGTTGCCGCGTCATTTCCATGAGGCCCAGCGCCGAAATCGGGAGCACGTGCGTCTTGGCCTTGTCCCGTTTGAGGCGTTCCTTCATCCGGTTATAGACCATCTGCTGGTCCTTCCGGTTTTTCATGTCGATGAAGTCGCCGATGATCAAACCGCCGATATTGCGCAGGCGCAGTTGGCGCGCGATTTCGTCCGCGGCTTCCAAATTGGTCTGCAGAATTGTTTTTTCGACGTCTTTAGCTCCTTTGTTGCGGCCTGTGTTGACGTCGATCGCGATCAGCGCCTCGGTTTCGTCGATCACGATATAACCCCCGCAACGCAACCACACCTGGCGATGGAACGCGTCGTCGATCTGCTTCTGGACCCCAAATTTGTCGAAAATCGGCACCGGTTCGTTGTACAGGAGAATGCGCTTCTTCGAACGCTTGGACACCTGGCCGACGAGCGCTTGCATCCGGTCGACGGCGCCCTGGTCGTCGCAAAAAACCGCGTCGATTTCCTCGGTCAGAAAGTCGCGAACGGTGCGATCGATCAGGTCAGGTTCCTGGAACAGAACCGCGGCCGCAGGCTTGGTCTTGAACGCCTCTTCAATCTGGCGCCATTGCTCGAGCAAGAGGCCCAGGTCGCGCACAAAGTAGCGCGCCCGTTGGCCTTCACCAATCGTCCGGATGATCACCCCCATGCCTTCCGGAATGTCAAGTCGCTGCAAAATGGTGCGCAGCCGTTCGCGCTCTTTGGGGTCTTCGATTTTACGCGAGATGCCGCTTTGATCGTTATGCGGCATCAGCACAAGGTAGCGGCCTGCCAGACTGATGTTAGTCGTGATGCGCGGACCTTTGTTGCTGATCGGCCCTTTGGTCACCTGCACCATCACCTCAGAACCTACCGGGTAAATTTCCGGTACCTCTTTGGCCGTGATTTTCTTCTTTGACCGGCGCTCACTGCTGGCCCGGTCCACTTCTTCTACCCCGCTGTCGAGGCCGGGCAACGCATCCCAGAAGTGCAGAAAAGCATTCTTCTCGAAACCGATGTCGACGAACATCGCCTTGAGGCCGTGCTCGATGTTCTTGACCTTCCCTTTGAAAATGCTGCCGACGATGTTCCGATCGGTGTCGCGTTCGATGTTGTATTCCTCGAGGACTCCATTTTCTAGCAGAGCCACTCGCCGTTCGAGCTTTTCGCAACTGATGATGAGCTGGTTGCCGACCTTCTTTTGGGATAGTCCAAGGAACTGCTTAACTTTGTCCAACATGTTTGGGAGTACAAAAGAGTTGCGCGTCCGCCTCTCTCAGAAGAGGAAAAAACGCTTTTTCTTCTTTTCCTCGGGCGGCTGCTGCTGCTGCTGGTTTGGCGATTCCTCTTTTGGTTTCCTCTTGAAGAAATCAAAAAAGTTATGCCGCTTGGCTGGCTGAACTGCCGGGGTTGCCGGCTGGCCCACCGATGGCCGCTGGGAATTGTTGTTGCTATTAATATGCGAGTCAGCTTCCGGACGAATGTCAGGCTCGGCCGCAACCGCCGCGCGACGTTTTGAGGCCCGGTGGTGGGTTTCCCCTTGCTGCTGATCCGGCTGATCGGGCTCGGGATCAGGCATCTCGTCTGCCGTCTCGTCATCCTCGTCGCCGGGGGCAAACTGTGCCGGCAGGTTGCTGTCCTTGAAGCTGATCGTTTCTACAAATTTAAAGTTGCCGACGGCGGGCTCAAGCGGCCCGACACCGGGGTTGTAACCTTTATCGAGCGCGAGGATCTCCTCGATCATCTTCGCCGCGATCGGGGCCGGCACCTGGCCCCCGGCTTTGGCGCCCTGTACGAGAACCGCAAGGGCAATCTTCGGCTTTTCGTACGGCGCAAACGCGATGAACCAGGTGTGATTGTCTTTTTCGCCGTCACGCCAGAACTGGGCCGTGCCGGTCTTTCCGGCCACCATCACACCGGGTACACGGGCCTTGGCACCGGTTCCGCCCTGGTCGTTGACCACGCGCCACATGCCTTTGCGCACCATTTCGATCTGGTCATTGGTCAGGCCGTTGGCGTGCAACAGGTCACCGCGAATTTTGGCCGGACGCCGGAGGACGCTTCCGTCCGCCTCCTGCACCTGGTAAATCAAACTCGGCCGGTAAACCGTACCCCCGTTTGCCACGGTCGCGGCCACCATCGCCATCTGCAGAGGGCTTGCGAGCACGTAACCCTGCCCGATGGAGGTGTTCGCCGTCTGGCCCTGCGACCACTTCTCGTTCTTGTTGATCTTGAGCCATTCGGGTGAGGGTAGAATGCCCGGGTCTTCTCCGCTGAGCTCGATGCCGGACGACTGGCCCAGGCCCAGCGTTTGACCGACTTTATCGATCGCCTCAATGCCGGCTGCGTTGCCGTATTGATAAAAGTAAGCGTTGCACGAGTTCTTGATCGCCTCGGTCAAAGTCTGGGTCCCGTGCGAGCCGCCTTTCTCGGCGATCCAGCACTTCATGTACGTGTTGCCGTAGGTAACGCCGCCCGTGCAGGTGAACTGCGCTTTGGCCAGGCCTCGGGTTAAACCTGCCAGCGCCGTGGCAACTTTGTAGGTTGAACCGGGGGCAAACGCGCTGATGGCCCGGTTGGTCAACGGGTCGGCGTCGGCGTCTTTGATGGCTGCCCAGTCCCGGGCTGAAATCGACGGGATGAACTTGTTCGGATCGTACGAAGGCACGGACGCCATGGCCAGGATTTGCCCGTTGTTGGGGTCAACCACGACGCAGGCTGCCCGGCCCACGACGCGCAGCGCACGCTCGACGATGTACTGAATCCGGGTGTCAATCGTAAGGTACACGTTGGCCCCCGGCGTCGGCTGAATGACTTCCTTCTCGCCTTCCAGCTGGTTTTTTGCATTCTTCTTAAGGATGCGTTTACCGGGTTTGCCCCGTAATTCGTCATCCATGAAGTACTCGATGTTCGTCCGGCCCTGGACGTCCGGGTCATAAAAGTTGAATTCCCGGATATCGGGCAGCTTGTTGATGTCCCTCGGCGCCCCGACGTAGCCGAGAATTTGCCCGGCCATGGCGTTAAACACGTACTTGCGGACGGGCCGCACATTCACCTGCACGCCGGGTAACCCGAGGTCTTTCTCGGCAAATTTGGAGAACGTGGAGAAATCGAGGTCTTCCCGGTACGTGAAGGGTACCAGCGTGTTGTTCCGGTAATGGGTGCGCAGCCGTTGCGAGTTGTACGGCTCCGCCACCTTCAACTCCTCCAGACGAGGGATGATCGTGCGGTCGACAATCTGGACGATGTCGGGTTCCTTCCGGTCGTGAAGCATGCCGCTCGCGTCTTTAGCCCGGAAATCGATCATCGGCGGTTGGCCGTACTGCCTTTTATAGCCGCTGACGAGGTCCGGCAGGTAGAAGTCAACCTCGTAGCTGGGCCGGTTCGTGACCATGGCCACCCCGTTACGATCCCGGATTTCACCCCGGATCGAGGGGATTCGAACCGTGACTTCCGAGTTGCCCTGGATGCGGCCCTGATAAAATTTCTGCAGCGGCACCTGCAGGAACCAGAGCCGGA
>JAFAUY010000254.1 GCA_019243005.1 Verrucomicrobiota bacterium
AACGCCTTTTATACCACGCCAGCGGTGCCTGCCGCGATGCGCCTGAACACCTCGCGGTCCACGCCCGATGAACTCGTTCGCGGTCTGAAGGTTCTCGGAAAGATTCTGCACGCACAGAGTCACACGGGCACACCGCGGGCACAGCGAAAGAGTCCACACGGCGCCACGGCGGAAAGATTACAACCTCCGAAACCCGGGCTTGACGCCGTTAGCCCGCCCTCATGATGCCGTGCCTGCCCTCTCGCTGTGGCCGCCGTGTGACCGAACCTGGCACCCTTACCCGATCGGCGCAGTTGCAACCCGGCGTGTTTCTGCTGTGTTTTCGGCTCAATGTCACGCACGAGAATCCCCGGTCGTAGAACCGCGTGCCCGCCTGGCGCTGTCTTTGGTCTTCTATTTGCATGCAGCATTGCATGCAGCGTGTTTCCGCTGCTCGCATCCGTACCCGCAGCCGAACCGGTCCCGCTCGGTCCGCAAACGCCGCTCTGGCTGCGGTACCCTGCGATCTCACCTGATGGCCAGAACATCGCTTTTACGTTCCGAGGCCACCTCTTTCGCGTGCCGGCGACGGGTGGACAAGCAATCGCGCTCACGGCCGGACCGGCTCACCGGATCGCGCCCGTATGGTCGCCCGACGGCAAATACCTGGCGTTTGCTTCCGACGAGTACGGGAACTACGACATTTTCCTGATCAGTGCCGACGGTGGCCCGGTTCGCCGCCTGACTGACCACAGCGCTGATGAAATTCCGACCGGCTTTACTCCGGACGGCAAATACGTCGTGTTCAGCGCGCACCGGATGAATTCCGCAAAGAGCTCCAAGTTCCCCCTGGGCCGGGTCTTGCCGGAGCTTTACCGCGTCTCGATCGAAGGCGGCAAGGAACCCGAGCAGATCTTCACCGCGCCCGCGCGCAACGCCCATTTCGACCGTGCCGGCCAACGGATTGTGTACGAGGACATCAAAGGTTATGAAGACCTCTGGCGCAAGCACGAGAAGTTCTCCATCGCGCACGACATCTGGCTTTATGACGTTCAGACCGGGGATTACGCCAAACTTACGGAATCCCCCGGTGAGCATCGGGAACCCGTGTGGGCGCCCGACCAGCAATCCGTATTTTACCTCTCGGAACAAAGCGGCGCATCGAACGTCTGGCGTTTGCCGCTCGATCAGAATAGACCGGGCGCCTCGGTGCAAATAACTCATTTCGATAAAAACCCCGTACGGTTTCTGTCGTCGGATAACGGGGGGGACCTTTGTTTCGGCTTCGACGGTGAAATTTACACGCTGCCGGCCGGCGGCACCGAACCGCGAAAAGTACCCGTTCAGATCGCCTTGACGGATGACCGGAACCGCGTGTCGACGCAGGTGCTGTCTGCCGGGGTTACCGGCGTGGCGCTAAGCCCGAACGGGAAAGAGATCGCCGTGGTGATCCGCGGCGATATCTACGTGGTTTCCGTCGAGCACGGGGAAACCAAGCGCATCACCAACACACCCGGGCAGGAGCGCACGGTACATTTCAGCCCGGATGGGCGCCGCCTTATCTTTGCAGCCGAATACGATCGGCCATGGGCGGTGTACGAGGCCTCGATCGTCGCGCCGAAGGAGAAAGAGCCTTACTTTTTTGATTCCACCGTGATCGATATCCATCCGGTGGTCGAAAATGGCCGGGAGAATTTTCAACCCCGGTACTCGCCCGACGGCAAGGAAGTGGCTTACCTCGAAGACCGGACCACGCTGAAGGTCATCAACCTCGACACTAAAGAGACCCGGGTCATTTTGCCGGGCGAATACAACTATTCCTACGAGGACGGCGACCAATGGTACGACTGGGCGCCGGACGGCAAATGGTTTCTGGTGGGTTTCCTCGATCGTAACCGCTGGTCGGCGGAGGCGGGCATTGTGGACGCGGAAGGGAAGGTCCAGCTCACGAACCTCACCAACAGCGGTTACGACGACCTGCGCCCCCGGTGGGTCAACGGCGGGAAATCGATGATCTGGCTTACCGACCGGTACGGACTCCACGGCGACGGCGCCGGCCAACTGCCGCAGGTGGATGTTTATGAGATGTTTTTCAGCCGGGAAGCATTCGATCGTTTCCACCTATCCCCCGCGGAGTTTGCGGTGCTGAAAGAGCAGGAGGACGAAGCCAAGAAAGAAAAGGATAAGCAGAAAGCCGAGAAGACCGGCGCCGGCCCGAGCCCGTCCCCGAGCCCCGATCAAAAACCCGCCGCCACTCCGCCGGCCCCGGAGGCCGGCAAGGCCGAGCCGCTCACGATCGACCTAAAGGATATTGAGGACCGCACCGCGCGGCTCACCCTGGCTTCATCGCAGGTCGCGGATGCCCATTTGACCAAGGACGGCGAGACGCTGGTTTACCTGGCCAAGAGCGCCAAAGGCTACGAGCTCTGGAGCCTGAAGCCGCGCGAAAAAGAGCTGAAGCGGCTGGCGGAATTTGACGCTGCCGAGCACCATGCGCCCGGTCCGGCGTTTCCAGAGCAAATTGAACTGGATGGCGACGGGAAGAATGCGTTTGTCGTGGTGGAAGGCAGGCTGACGAAGGTGAGCCTCGCTGACGGCAAGCAGGAGCCGGTCAAAATCGCGGCGGAAAAGGAGTTCGATCCCGTGGCTGAGCGGGCTTACTTGTTCGAGCACATCTGGCGCGAGGTGAAGGAAAAATTTTACGTGACGGACATGCAGGGCGTTGACTGGAACTACTACAAACAGGTTTACGCCAGGTTCCTGCCGTACATCGATGACAACCGCGACTTCGCCGAGATGGCGAGCGAGATGCTGGGCGAACTTAACGCCAGCCACACCGGCTGCCGGTTCGTGGCCCAGGACCAGGATCAAACGGCCGCGCTGGGGGCATTTTTCGATCCCCAGTACAAGGGGCCGGGAATCCGGATCGAGGAGGTCATCGCAAAAGGGCCACTGAGCACCACGGACCCGTTGGTCACCGCCGGGATGGTGATCGAAAAAATCGACGGTGTACCCGTTGACCCGACCACCGACCTCAGCGCGCTGCTCAACCATAAAGCCGGCAAGCTGATGGCACTCGCCGTATTTGATCCGGCTAAAAACACGCGAACGGTCGTGACGCTTAAACCGATCAAGCTTGGCGACCAGGAAAACCTGCTTTACGAACGTTGGGTTAAACAACGACGTGAGCTCGTTGACCGTCTCAGCCACGGCACCATCGGTTACGTGCATGTTCGTGGAATGGATGACGAGAGTTATCGCGACACTTTTGCCGAGTCGTTGGGGGAACGGCAAAGCGGGAAGCAGGCGCTGATTGTCGACACGCGCTTTAACGGCGGCGGCAACCTTCACGACGAGCTCGAAACGTTTTTAAGCGGCAGACCCTATTTGCGAGCGGTGCCGCGCGGCCAGAGCCTGGGTTGGGACCCATTCGACAAGTGGCATAAGCGGAATGCGGTGCTCGTGAACGAAAGCAACTATTCCGACGGGATGCTCTTCCCTTGGGTTTACCAGTTCTTTCACCTTGGAAAAGTGATCGGCATGCCGGTCCCGGGTACAGGCACGGCGGTGTGGTGGGAGACCCTTCAGGATCCCTCGCTTTTCTTCGGCATTCCGGAGGTGGGCTTCGTCGACGAAAAGGGGCAATACATGGAAAGAACCCAGGTCGAACCGGATATCCGCGTGGAAAACGACCCGAAAAGCGTGGCGGAGGGGCGCGACTTCCAGCTCGAACGGGCCGTCCAGGAATTGATGGAGGCGGAGGGCGTGCACGGCTAGGCTGACGGGGGCGCCGCGCGAGCATTGCGCCGCGGGCCGTGAACGCCGCGTACACCGAAGAGCGCCGGCTTTATCCGGCGAAAATTCCGGAAATAATCCAGTTGCCAGGTCCGCGGTTTCGGCCTAGCTTCGGAGCCTTCTTAAGGGAGACATAGCTCAATTGGTTAGAGCGCTGCCCTGTCACGGCAGAGGTTGCGGGTTCGAGCCCCGTTGTCTCCGGATGAATTCCCGGACGGCGGTTACGTAGGATTGTCTACATCGACGATTATCCAGTCGTGGTCGCTTGGACCCACATCGGCGTCGTTCCGCGAGGTGCTCACAACCTCCATGTCATACTTCGTCAAGACATGGCACCACCCATCACCCGACGTCGCCCGGTTCACGTCGGGAAAGAGCTGGTCCATGCCTTGGGAGGTGACGTTGGTGTCGCCCAAGTAGATGACCTCCTCGGGCATAGGTTTCACCTTTTGATTGTGCTCGTCATAACCACAAATCGCCAGCCGAAACAAGGCGTTCACAGCGGGGGCCAGTTCACCCCCGCATCCGGCCCCGGCGCTCCCAGAAAAATCGCTGCGGCCGCGCTTTTCCAGCCCGACCTCCTTCATTTTGACGGTCCCACCCAAAGCGGAATGGGTATAGTAGATTTTCCGGTTATCCTTTTTCGATTTCAGGCAATGCGGCCGCTGTTGGCCAAGCAGGTTAACCCGCTTCTCAACCTGGCCCTTCACTTCGTTCAAAGTCCCCTTGTTGCCCTCCGTATCCACCAAAGTCGGACGTTTGGAGCTTCCCCCTTGCTTTACCTTTTTGTCACTCATCGCCTTGGTGAGCGGTTCGGCGATCCAACTGCGAATCGCCGAATTATCGGCATAGTTTACAGCCTCCTCGTCGTCTGCCATCTCCCAGTCGGCCGGGTCAAATTTAAGGTTGAAAGGCGGGTTGCGAGCGTTCCCGCCGACCGGCGTAAGGACCTCTTTGCCTCCGAACAACAAGCCAAGGGTATCACCGTGCTTAATCTCGAAGCCCGTCCCGGTCTTTCCGTTATATCTTTCGTCAACCGGATTATCATAA
>JAFAUY010000278.1 GCA_019243005.1 Verrucomicrobiota bacterium
GCTGTTACACCAAGCGGGTAAACGCAATTGGCAGAAGTTTCTTCATAGCCATCAGCTGTGGCGCACCGAGAGCGGCCCCCGACGGCTGGAACTCTTCGCCCACGCGACCGACTTCTGTGGCAGCGCCCCGACGGTCAAGGCCAAAAGCCAGTTGGCGCTGGCGCTGGTATGCCTGCTCTTGACGGTCGACCAACAGCTCGACCTCTACCGCAAGCGCATCGAAGAGCTCTTCAATCGGCATCCTGATCACGACCTGTTCGGTTCTTTACCGGGCGCCGGCCCCAAGCTGGCCCCCCGGCTCTTAGCCGAAATCGGCGATGACCGGCAACGCTTCGGAGACGATGCCCAAGCGCTGCAATGTTTGGCCGGCACCGCCCCGGTGACCCGCCGCACCGGCAAAGCCCACGGCGAGCCGCCGCGCTGGCCCTGCCACCAGCGGTGGGCCTGCGACAAACACCTGCGCCACGCCATCTACCTGTTTGCCGAGCAGAGCCTGCGCCAGTGCGCCTGGGCGGATATTTACTACCGCCATCACCGCGATAAAGGTCGCAGTCACGCCGATGCCTTGCGCC
The DNA here is from genome assembly GCA_019243005.1 of Verrucomicrobiota bacterium. Lineage (GTDB taxonomy): Bacteria > Verrucomicrobiota > Verrucomicrobiia > Chthoniobacterales > JAFAMB01 > JAFBAP01. Next base: position 573 of record JAFAUY010000278.1, read on the forward strand.
GGCTGGGCCAGCGCTGGCTCAAAATCATCCACCGCATGTGGATGGACCGAAAACCGTATGACCCGATGTTACACAACGAGAACCAACTCAAGCATGGGTCCTGGGTGCTCCAACTTAACCCCAACTAGTTGCGATTAATTTGCAACAAATACCCCTTGAAAACTGATAAAGCGTCTCCTGGCACGGCTTTCAGCGCCACGCCGTGCTGGTGATGCTGGCCTACGGGTTTTTAACCCTGGAGCGCCTGCGCTTGCAGGAGGAGGAGCAGCAGCAGCAACAACAACAAGAGGCGGACCACTCGGCCCCTGCGGTGCCGGCACGGAAAAACAAGCGCCGCCGCAACATGAGCGACGAACCGTCCGAGCCGCGGTTAACCTTACCGGCGGTGCGCCGAGCCCTGCAACGGTTTCTGCTGCCGGCCTGCCACCTGGATTGTCCCTACGGCCGAGCGCTGGCCCATCGATGAGTTAACGGAGTAATATTATAACCAAACACGAACTGGCGGGTGCATGCACCTGCATCGGTTCCGCCAAAGACGCGGCAGGCTTTCCGGTAGTCCGGGTGAGGTTGAAAACCGAGGCCAGCGGCGTAGCGCACGGCGTCTTCGACCAGCTTGCGGGCACAGGATGGCTCGATGGGTTCCAGCGGGTCCTGGGCAGAAAATCGCTCCACCAGATCATTTCTATAATCCGCGATGTTCAGTTGGACGAACATCGCGTCCTTGACCCCGAGACAGAAAGTGTCGAGCAAGAAAACGCCGGATTCAACCCGGCCCTCAGACTTGAAACGGCTCAGGATGACGTAACCCATGCCAAGTTTGAACAGGGTGCGGGAGACGAAAGCTTCGGGAGCACGCTTGAAGCTCATGGCGGAATCCTGCTATAGACTTTCGAACGCAGCAATCGCGGCATATGGCTGGAGACCTCCATCCTGATATCCCCGCCCGCAAGCGAAGGTTTACGCCTGCTGCACTCGTTAAACGCGAGTTCCCAGGCGCCAAAAACTCGCAAAATGCGAGTGCAGCGGGATTTCACACTCTCCCCCCCGGATTTCGCAAGTCGTTGGGTTCGAGCGAATTATGAATCAGACATGCTGCCTGGCACCGGCCGTGCCCTCTGGTCCGGCCGCAATGGGCCGTCCCCTCGGTGCAACCGCAGGTCTTGACCGCCATTCGACGGTTTTTCTATCTTTTCACTGCAATCATCGTTTACCTGCCGTGAAGGGAACCGGATCCCCTTCCCTCGAAACGCCTAAGCAAACTTACTCAGCGCCGCCAGACCAGGTTCTCCCCATCGCTCCCCACGACTATGGCTATATTAGATTATGTGCTCGGTCGCCCTTTGGCCTCAGACGAGGAGAAGGACGAACGGGTCGGTTCGCTGCCCGGGCTTTCCGTGTTCGGGCTGGATGCCTTAAGTTCTGCCGCGTACGGCCCCGAAGCAGCTTTGACCGTCCTTATCCCGCTCGGCGTCGCCGGGCTCGGATTCAGCCTTCCGATCACCATCGCGGTATCGGCCATTCTGACGATCGTTTACTTTAGTTATCGCCAGACGATCGCCGGGTACCCGGAGGGGGCCGGATCCTATACGGTGGCAAAGGAAAACCTGGGCACCCACGCCGGGCTTCTGGCCGCTGCGGCGTTGATGATCGATTACACTTTAAACGTGGCGGTGGGCATCTCGGCGGGCATCGGTGCGCTGGTCTCGGCGGTACCGCCCTTGCAGCCTTACACGTTGCTTCTCTGCCTCGCCGTACTGTTTTTGCTCACGTTCGTCAACCTTAGGGGCCTGCGCGAATCCGGCCTAGCCTTTATGCCGCCCACCTACTTGTTTGTCGGCTGCCTCGTGCTTGTGCTGGTCATCGGCATCTTCAAGGCGCTGGTTTCCGGCGGGCACCCACAGCCGGTTAACCCGTTGCCTCAACGGCCGGCTGCGCATGAGCAAATTACCTTATGGCTTTTCCTTAAAGCCTTTGCGGCGGGATGCACCGCCATGACCGGCGTCGAGGCGGTGAGCAACGGCGTTCAGGCCTTTAAAGACCCCGTGGTTGACACGGCGCGCCGGACCCTCACGCTGATCGTCGGGATCCTCATTCTTCTTTTGCTGGGCGTCGCGTATCTCGTTTCGGCCTACGGGATCATGGCGACTGACCCTGGTTCGCCTGGTTACCAAAGCATCCTGTCCATGATGACCGAGGCGGTCGTCGGCAGAGGGATTTTCTACTATGTGACGATGGTGGCGATCCTGCTGGTGCTTTGCCTGTCGGCCAACACCTCGTTTGCCGACTTCCCGCGCGTCTGCCGTACGGTGTCGCAAGACGGCTATCTGCCCCTTGTATTCGCGGTGCGTGGCCGGCGGCTCGTCTACACGCACGGCATACTGGCGCTGACGGTTCTAGCCGGAAGTCTGTTGATTATCTTTAACGGCGTCACCGATAAACTCATCCCGCTGTTCGCCGTGGGCGCGTTCCTGGCGTTCACGTTATCCCAGGCCGGGATGGTGATGCACTGGTTGAGATCGAACGAGTCACACGCGCGCCTGAGCGCCACCGTCAACGGCATCGGTGCGATCGCCACCGCGATCACCTTTGTGATCGTCATCCTGACAAAGTTCATGGAAGGGGCTTGGCTGGTGGTCATCGTTTTGCCGCTGTTATTCATCCTGATGTACGCGATCCATCGTCATTACTCGAAGATTGCGCTGGAGGTGGCCGTCTCCGGTCCGATCCGGCTGGAACGGCCGCACAAGATGATCGCGGCCGTTCCGATCGAACACTTAAACGTGCTGGCCGAAAAGGCACTTCAGATCGCCTACAGCCTATCGCAAAACATCCATATCCTGCACGTTCACGAAGAACACAGCGACCGCGATTTCGCGAACGAATGGCGCCTGGACGTTCAACCCTCGCTCGACCGGACGGGTTTACCGGCACCCGAGTTGGTGATCCTGAAGTCCCCTTACCGTAAAGTGATTGCGCCCATCCTTAATTACATCTGGGAGCTTGAAAATAAAAACCCGGAGAACACGATCGCGGTTCTCATTCCGCAGCTGATCGAGTCGCGTTGGTACTACAGCCTTTTGCATAACCGGCGAGCGGCAATTCTCCGAACGTTACTCTTGCTCCAGGGGCGCAATCGGATTGTGATCGTCAACGTTCCGTGGAACCTGGAGAAAGAGCTTCCCGCCACCATTGCCCACCGGAAGCCCCTTCGGGATCGGATCCGTGCCTGAAAGGCTGATGATGGGCCGGTTTTGTTCGATGTTCAGAAGCAATACATTTCAAGTCAGGATGACGATCACCGAACTTAAAACTGCCTTAGCCGTAGCAACCCGGACTGACGCAAAGACGGCGGAGGCGTTTCTCCGTGCACTCACGACGGTCGCATACCAGGCGGTCAGAGAGGAAGGCCAGATTGTTCTGCCTGGGCTCGGCAAAGTTGTCAAATATCGGCCAATGCTTGGGGTGGGACGTAACCCCTTGACTGGGCAGAGAATCGAGATTCGAGCCAGACCCGTGCTCGAGTTCCGCTTTGCCAAGGTGGCCAGGAACGCGATCCTCGGGACCGAAGAGTAGCCGGAAAGAAACAGCGGGCATTTGGACCTGTCCCTGCCCGTCCCACTCGCGGATGCGTGCGGATCAACCGAATTCGGACTTGTCATTCCTCGCCGCCGTCCTCGCGCAATCAGTAATAGTCGGGAAGCTGCCCATGAGCTTTCAGATGCTGGTATGCCTTTGACAGGCTGACTCGGGCATAGGCATCTTCTAAAAACTGTCTGAGTTCCGCCTCGAGCGCACCGATGTCCACCGGCGCTGTTTGAGCGTTGGCCATCCTGGCGCGGTTACCCGCCGCGGCGGGATTGTTCAGCAGTTCGTCGATCGCCAAGCCTTCTCGCGTTTTAGCGGGCAAAGCCCGGTACATTTCCACCAGGACACGCTTCATGTCGTCCGGCGACATGCGCTCAAGCAGGGCACACAGTTCGGCAATTTTCATCTCGGTCCTTTCATGCCGGCGTGACCTGGGTAGGCATCGGGCTCACCGCCCTCCTTATCCCGCCGCTGCTCGCACGCATCCGTGCGGAAGAGAAACTGCTGCAGAAACAGTTCGGCGCCGAGTACGAGGCGTACCGGGCCCGAACCTTCCGGCTGATTCCAGGACTCTATTAGAAAATCAAGTTTATCGAGTACCGTGAGAGGAGCGTAACAAGCCCGAGAAAATGGAATGGGGACGGGTCATTTGCCGGTTCTCAAACCGGCGCGAAACGCGCGCCGGGCCTGCTGCCACGAACGGATCGGCACGCAGCGCTCCAGCAGTGCGACATCGAGCTCCGGAAGCAACCGGCTCTGCGCCACCGGTTCATAGGCGCTGCCATCATCCCGTAGCGCGAAGATTTCCAGCGTCTGTCGCTGCCAGAACCAAACCTCCGGCACGTTGAACTGCCGGTAGATCTCGAGCTTGCTGACGCCGCCCGTGGTAAGGACGATTTCCAGCACCAAATCGGGAAACTCCTTTTCTCCATGAATGCACCACGATTCATCCGGCTCTGCGCCGGCCCGTTTGAGCGCTGAGCGAATCGTGGCTTGACCCCGCGGCACGATTTCGATGGCGGCTTCCTCGAAATAGACGGCCAGCAAATCCCCGATCCATTTCTTGATCCGCTCGTGTTCCTGAGAAGTCGTCACGATTTCGAGGTCTCCATCCAGGCAGGCAAAGCGCGGTCCGGACCGGTTGTCGCCGAGCGCTTGGTCGAGGGCGAGGTAGCGCTCCCAGGAAACCCCGCAGATGACCAGACGCTCCTCCGGCTCGAACCCATCATCGGTCGGCTCCGGACGAAGCAGCGATGCCAACGCCCGCAACGTTTCCTCGCCCGTCAGAAGCTCGA
>JAFAUY010000016.1 GCA_019243005.1 Verrucomicrobiota bacterium
GAGCGTGGAGTCCTGTAGGGTCTTTGGTTTCATGGCTGGCTGGGGGTAGATAGGTGGATGGTACGGTGCGGGTGGGGATTGATGGCCTTCGCCCTCCGGGCGACGTCCTAAAGGATGATTGGTAGCGTTTTCAGCTTATGGCATTCGTGCCACTTCACCGGTCACGCTGCAAGATCGTCGAGGCAAACCGGAAGTTGTTAATTTAATGGAACGTTCAAAGCCGGCTCGGCGGAAATCCGCACTTTGATGCCCTCACGCGGGAGCGTGTGCCGGGCCGACCAGAAGTATTTGGCCGAAGGCGAGGCTTTCTCGGGTAACGATGCCTGAAAGCTCACCTCCCTAATTTCTCGCTGTTTACGTTTGACCTTAAGGGATCCACTCGTTGCGACGGCTGCAAACAGCAGGGTAATGGCGTCCTTGTCCCTGCGATCGAGCACCCCAAGTAATGACCCGATCTGCACGCGCAGACCCGTCTCCTCGTAAACTTCTCGCTTTAACGCCTTCATGAGCGCCTCACCGCGTTTAACCTTGCCCCCGGGCAGCGTCCACAACTTTAAGCCTGCACTTTGCCGAACCAGCAGAACGCTTTGATCCGCGTCCTCGATCCAGGCCATGACCGACACTTCCTTAGTGGGCCGCGCCGGGGAGATTTTTGTGGCGGATTTGGGCATACCTTCGTAAACCGCGTAATCGACGGCTCGCACCCAGCAGGGCGCTTCTCCCCCATGGGTGGATACCTGTCACCTCCGGCCGGGCGGCGGCCGCCTGCTTCAGCGCCGCAGGTGGCGACGGCAGCGGTTCCGGGCCAGGTACGGGAGCCGGTCCGGGCGGCACCGGGTGCAATGGGTCGGGCAGCGGATCCGGCGGTAAAGGCGCCGGAATCGGCGGTACGGGAGAGGGCGGACCTGGAATCGAACCAGAGCTCCGCTGCGACGTCGGAATCGATGCACTCGATACGACCAAAGGAGATCCTGTACGAGCAGTGGTTATCATTTCCTCAAGGCCGGTTCGCGGTTGGATGCGCTTTCTTCACGGGCATTTCGGGACTGCGACGACCAGCGGACGTGCTCGGGGCGGCAAACGGCGTCGCCGTTATTGCTTGAACTGCCGTGGCCGAAACCGCTAAGCCTGCATAGCCTTCGGCACGATGCAAGTGGCCGCCGAAGAGCCGCCGGTTGGAATGGCGGAGTCAACACGATGAATAAGACCGTTACCTTATGTATAATCTTCGCGTGCGGAACCTTATCCGCCCGCGCCGACGACGACACCTGGCATAACATTTACCATAGCCTGAAAAGGTTTTTTACCGGTAGCGACAGCCATCACCATTCGACTTCAACGACGCATCGGCATCGAAGTGCAAAACGAACCGCGTCGTCATCCTCCTCACCCTCCACATCATCCTCTGTTACCGCTAAAACCGGCAAAACCGAGAATTCGCCGGAAACCGGCAGATCGGAAATTTCTCCCGAAGCGAGTCCCTCCCCGGCGGCCAGGGCGGTGGTGTTGCCGGAATCTTCGCCCCAGCCACCCGAGGCCGCCCCCTCGCCGGCGACGGCGACCCCGCCACCGTGAAGGCCCGGCGAACGGCCTCGCGACCTTTTTAGTAGTATGGTAGGTAAAAGCCCCATGAGCACGCCTTTTCCCGATCTCACGCAACGTCCGCCGCGCAGCCCGCGTCAGCGTCTGGGCGGTTTCGCCATTCTGCCGCGCATGCTTGATAAGGGCCGCGCCACCATCGCCGGCACGAACGGCGAGTACCACTACGCCTGCCCGCTCGACCAGCGGTTTCTTGAGTTCACCGGGGTCGATCCCGAGGCCCTTAAAGAGCAACTTGCGGCCGGCAAGGGTGACGGCGAAATCCTGCAGTGGATTCTCGAGAAGTCTACCCGAAAGCCCGGCCCGGTGGAGATCGCGGCATGGTCGACGCTGGCCGAACAGCGTGCGCCGTCGGACGTCGAGTCGCGGCAGTTCTTCAATGAGCAACACCAGAAGCATGCGCCCAACCGCGAGGACATCGTGACGTGGTTCGACCTGCTCGACCTCGATGATTACGTCAGCTTCGGGGGCAAACCATAGCGGCGGCGGCCGCTCGCCAAGCAGGGAGACGCGGGCGAAGGTTCCGGGCGCCTCGGGAGGGTGTGTGGCGGGCCAGAGGGGTTCATTGCAAAACCCGACGCTCTCACACTTGCTTCAAAGCGAGACGAGGCAGCCGTGAGGGAACCGTCCCGGTTGTCTCCCTTGGAGGAATTGCCGAATGAGAAAAAAATCTACTTCGGTCACGGTTCAAGCGGGACGATTTGAGTTCGTCAAGCTCAACACCGCCAAATACGAATGGCGCGATGCCTACCACCACATCCTGACCCTGAGTTGGGCGCAGTTTGCGGGTGTGGTCCTAAGCATTTACGTCTTGATCAACCTGTTTTTTGCCGGTCTATACGCCATCGGAGGCAGATGCGTGGCGGAATTGCCCCCGGGATCTTTCATTGACGCCTTCTTCTTCAGCGTCGAGACCTTCGCCACCGTCGGCTACGGGCACATGTACCCGGACACCTTCTATGGCCATTGCGTCGCGACGCTCGAAATCATGGTCGGAATGTTCGGAATGGCCGTCGTCACCGGCGTAATCTTTGTCCGGTTCTCGCGGCCCACCGCCCGCCTGTTATTCAGTAAATACGCCGTCATCGGGCCGTTTAACGGAAACCCGACGTTGATGCTGCGGGTGGCGAACCTGCGCCACCAAGCGATGGCGGAGGCTGAATTCCGCCTGATGCTCATACGCACCGAGGTGACCAAGGAGGAGCCGGATGTCCGGCGCTTTTATCCCCTCAAGCTTGAGTTTGATCGCCTGATCGCGTTTCCGGTGGCGTTAACCCTGCGGCACCGCATCGACGAAAACAGTCCGTTATACGGAATGGATGCAGAAGACTTACAACGAACGAACTCGCGCCTCGTTACCTCGATTGTGTGCATCGACACGGTGATACCTGCACCGGTGCAAAGCGCAGCGGACTACACGTACAACGAAATTCTCTGGGACCGGCGTTTCGTCGAAATCTACCAGGAGGACGCTCATGGCCGGCTCACGGTGGATTACGGAAGGTTGCACGACACGGAGCCGGTGCGGTAAATGCTACGAATGCCACAAGCCGAAGAATGCCACGACTTGATTTCTTATCCGTGTGATCTCAGGAACAAACGTCGCAACCGGGTGCCTTCATTTGTGGCATTCGTGGCATTTTTCGGCTTGTGGCATTTCTTCTACTTGGGCCGGCGTTTGACGGCGTAGCCGTACTGAATCGGCCAGGCCGGTTCCTCATCCA
>JAFAUY010000123.1 GCA_019243005.1 Verrucomicrobiota bacterium
CCTACGAGATCTGCCGGATCGCTGATGAGTTGAAGCAGGTCGGGCCGATCCAAAACCCTAAACGGGAGGCCCGCTTCCATTTTGAGCTTCCGGGTGCGCTCCAGGGCTTTGAAGCGGAGGGCGATGGATCCAGCCTAACAACGCTGCGGAACGTGCCGGGCCACAGCAAAGATGGCCGTCGCAGCCTCGCGTGGGAGTTTCATCATCTGGCAAAAGGCAGTTGGGCGCGCATTTCGACCCCCACCTTCATTCCGCCCGATGCAACAGGGATCAGCCACTACACGTTGATGGCATGCCCGACCCTTTACCCCGGCCAACTCGTCCGGACAAGGTGGGAGGCTGATCCGGCGAACTCCCGCCCCGTGCGGGTCTCGCCGTTTATCGCCTTCTACAACGGCCAGGATCAGCTCACCCGCCGTTACGGACCGGATTTGACGATTAATCCCGGCGGCTCCAGCGAAGCAGCGTGGCCGATCGAAGAAACCGGCGGTGCACCGATCGCCCGGCTCGGCTTTGAACTGGCTTCCGCGTTGCGCAACGGAGGCACCTTGTACCTCGACTACGTCGACTGGAAGGGCGCACCGACCACCATTTTTCGACGTCCGGAGACGGGCGGGAGCATGTGGCATCGCGCCTGGATCGATGCCTTCGATAAAGCAGACGCGCGCCAGGCTGCCGCCTTCCACCTTTGCCAGGGGCGTGGGACCGGCTTGTTCATCCAGGGTTCGCGGGACTGGAAAGATTACCGGGTCGAGGCCGCCATCACGCCCCGGCTCGCCAAGTCATTCGGTTTGGCGGCACGCCTCCAGGGTCTCTTGCGTTACTACGCACTTTTGCTCGGCCCGGGCCAACGGTTGCAGCTTGTACGGTCCTGCGATGGCGTGCAGGTTTTGGCCGAACGGCCGTTCGAATGGCGTTGGGAGCGTCCCTACAAGTTTGGGTTGAAAGTCACGGGCGCCAAACTTGCCGGGTCAGTAAACGATGAAGTTGCATTTAAGCTGGAGGATACCGGCGCTCCGTTGGCGTCGGGCGGGGTGGCGTTCATCTGCGAGGAAGGTCTGATCATGAGCGACCGGCTCGAAATTGCGAGTGGAATGGCACCGCAGAGAATGCCACAAACGAAGAGGGGTAGACGCCGCGGCGGGGTGTCCTCTTAACCTGTGTGTGTCGCCGCGCCCGCCGCGTGACCGATTTTGAAGATTGACAAGGTCAACGCCTCAGAACAGTAAAAGGCAGCGCTGCCATTGTTTGATGGGATGCACGCCGGAGAAGCATCCAGTCTGGCCCGAGTGGACCGGAAGATGGCGCCGCATCACCGCCGGTGGCAGCATGAGCACGGCGCTAGATAAATAAAAGGCTGATGCCCGAAACGAATTGAGACATGAGCGCAAATGCGGTGGCAACGGAAGTTGCTCAAATCGTCACAGACCTGGCTGCTTACCAGAAAATGGCGTCAGACCTCGGCAGCCACGAGGCAGCACTGGCCATCCATCTCAAACGCGCCGGCCTCAGCCGTCAACCGAGGAAATTTGTGCGTGATTTTTGTGCGGTGGACGTCGGGCAGGGCAAGCACCCGACGGTGATTTGCTATGTGCCCAGCGGGGCCTGGGCTCAGTTCCGTTCCGGGTTTAAGACGGTCGTTGAAGAGCTTGAAACCAGGCCCGACAAGGACGACCACCTGATAAAGATCATCGAGTTTTTGGACCTTTACCGCCGCGACCCGAGCCATCCTTTTCTCAGAGCCGAGCGTCCTTAGCCGGCGCCGGTGCTGACCGGTTCGGCGGCACCCGCCGGGAGCAAGCCCGGCAGGAGAAAGGCGTTACCTGTGAGAGTCGGTGGACACCGACTCTAAGCCAGGCTCAAACCGGCGGCCCGAACCATGGTCTCGGCATGTTTCCGGGCATCAACCATTGCCGATGCGGGAACGCTGTGGCGCGACGCTGCTTTATTATCCTGGCTCGTGAACGCCAGGCTCAATGCCGGTTGGGCCAAAGACGCGGTCACCGCGGCGATAAACCGGTCCAGCAGGGCGTAGTCGAGAGCAAGCTCCAGCCAAAGGCGGCGCGACACGTCGAAACCGGTGCGAACGTTTCGCGGACCGCGCACCTGCCGCGTTTCGCGCAGTTCGTAATGACCGGCCTGAAGGTCAGCCCGGCGAATGCCCACCTTCTCGATTTCGTCTCTCAACGAGGCGATCTTCTGGTTCAGGCTTCGGGCGGCGTCAGTAAACTCGGGTGCGGAAGCCATCACGTGCAACGTAAAAACGATCCGCTCCGAACCTGGAAAGGCATGCCCCGAACTCGGAACGGGTGAAAGCGGCTGAGCGACTGGCGGCGGTGATAAAGTCATGGAATACGAATCGGCATACCGGTTTGGAAGCGAATCCACGGACCAGAATCGGCGCAAAGGTTTCCGGGTTTAGGTTGGCAACAAAGGAAAACCTCGTATCTGAAGAAAAATTTCGTATCCTAACGAAGGGTCTCCTCGACGCCCCGGGCGATTCGTCCCGAGACCTGATCGTCCCCCCACCAGAGTCATGGCTACAGCGAACACCTTACCCCAGGCGGATATAACTTACCGGAGAATGCTTTTCCGCGCCGTGGTTGCAAGCACGGTTGGGACAGCAATCGAATGGTATGATTTTTTCCTCTACAGCACGGTAACCGGACTGGTTTTTGCAAAAGAGTTCTTTCCGAAATCCGACCCGCTGGTCGGCACCCTGCAAGCGTTCTTGATTTATGCCGTCGGTTTCGCGGCGCGCCCGATCGGCGCCGCGATCTTCGGGCATTACGGCGACCGGATCGGCCGCAAGGCTGCGCTGGTGTCCACCCTCCTGCTGATGGGGATCGCGACGCTGCTGGTCGCCTTCGTGCCGAATTATTCCCAAATCGGGATCTGGGGCGCCGTTATTCTGACGGTGCTCCGTTTTGTTCAAGGGGTGGGCGTCGGTGGAGAATGGGGCGGTTCAGTTCTCCTTGCCATGGAATGGACGAAGAGTTTCGGGAACCGGGGATTCGTCGCTTCCTGGCCGCAGTTCGGCGTTCCCTCCGGCTTGTTCCTGTCCAACCTGGCGGTGCTGGTCTTCAGCGCGATTTCCGGAAACCAATTTTTCGCGTGGGGGTGGCGGGTGCCCTTTCTGCTGAGCGGCATTCTTGTCGTCATCGGGCTCTGGATCCGGCTGGGCATTGCCGAGACGCCGACTTTTTCGAGGCTTCTCGAGGAGAAGAACCTCGAGAAGGCGCCGGTTCTCGAGGTCGTGAAGCGGCAACCGGGATCCATTCTCTTATCGGCCCTGGCTCGCCTGACTGAACAAACGCCGTTTTACATCTTCACCGCTTTTATCTTTGCTTACGGGATTGAGCACTTGAAACTCCCGCGGGAGCTTTTGCTTAATGCGATCCTGGCATTTTCCGTCCTCGAATTTTTCCTGGTACCTCTGGCGGGCCATTTGTCAGACCGGATCGGCCGTAAACGGATGTACCTGATCGGCGCCGGCATGAACGTTGCCGTCAGCTTCCTCTTTTTCTGGCTGTTGGGAATTGCAACGCCCGTTGCGGTTTTCGCCGCGGTGCTGCTCGGCGCAATCGCCCACTCGGCCGTTTACGGACCTCAGGCGGCGCTGATCGCTGAGCAGTTCACGCCCCGGCTGCGGTACAGCGGCGCCTCGATGGGCTATCAACTCGCTTCGATCATCGCCGGCGGCCCGGCGCCGTTGATCGCCGCCTGGCTGCTGGCAACTTATCGATCAGGCACCGTCATCGCCGTGTACATGGCGGGTTGCGCGCTGGCCGGCTTCATCGCCGTCGTCTTCATGAAAGATTATTCGGGCGAAGACGTATCGCGGGAGTACGCACTCGGCGCGGACCTGCCGCCATCGAAGCCGGGGTCGCCGGGGCGATGATTTTCAGCATTTCTTCTGGGGAAGTAGTCCGGCAGACGGTATAACCTGACCGGTCGGTGCCTCACGACACGGGACACGTGGCGATGGTGATGAGAAATTTTGCGCTCGTTTGGCTGGCCGTCGCAGCCGCGGTGACGGCTGCGTCAGGTAAAGATTGGAAAGTGATCCGGTTCGGCGTCGATCCGAGTTACCCGCCGTTCGAGTCGAAAGCGCCCAGCGGCGAACTGGTCGGTTTCGACATTGACCTTGGAAAAGCCTTGTGCGCGAAGTTGAACGCCCGGTGCGAGTGGGTCGAAAACGATTTCGACGGCATGATCCCGGCGTTGCGGGCCCGGAAGATCGATGCGGTCTTGTCGGACATGTCCGTGACCGAGAAAAGGCGGCAACAGATCGATTTCACTGACCGGATTTCTTACAGCCCGACCCGCATGGTGGCGAAGGCCGGTTCGGACCTCCAGCCGACGGCGGAATCGTTGAAAGGCAAATCGATCGGGGTCGAACAGGGCACGGTACAGGAAACCTATGGCCGCACTTATCTCGAGCCCCAGGGTGTGAAAGTGATTTCTTACCAAAATCAGGATCAGGTTTACGCGGACCTGAAGTCGGGCCGCCTCGACGCGACGCTTCAGGATTCGATCCAGGCTGAGTACGGTTTCCTGAAGACGCCGCAGGGTCAGGGGTTCGCGTTCGCAGGGCCGGAGATCAAGGATGATAAAATCCTGGGGGCCGCCGCGGCGATCGGGGTACGTAAAACCGACGGCGACCTTAAAGAAGCACTGAATCACGCCCTCGCTGAACTGAAGAAAGACGGTACCTACCAGAAACTCGCCGCGAAGTATTTCGATCTTGACCCTTCGGCCGGGCCGCAACCTTAGTCCCGCAAAGAGGCAGGCTGCCATGCTGCTGGAAGGTTATGGTCCCCAACTGTGGGCCGGTACCGTCGAGACGATCACGTTGGCGTTAGGTTCGCTCGCGCTCTCCTTTGGGTTAGGTTTGGTAGGGGCCACCGCGAAACTCTCGGGCCGGCGGCGCCTGGCGGTACCGGCGCGGCTTTACACCACGCTGGTCCGCGGGGTGCCCGATCTCGTGTTGATGCTGTTGCTCTACTACAGCTTTCAGGACCTGCTGAACCGCGTGACCGACGCACTCGGCCAGCCGCAGTTCGACATCGACCCTTTCGTGGCCGGGGTCACGGTCCTCGGGTTTATCTACGGCGCCTATTTCACGGAAACGTTTCGCGGCGCGGTGCTGGCCGTCCCCAGGGGTCAATGGGATGCGGCCATGGCGTTCGGGCTGACCCGCCGCCGGGCGTTCTTCCGGATCATCTTTCCGCAGATGATGCGTTTTGCGCTGCCCGGCATCAGCAATAACTGGCAGGTCATCCTCAAAGCGACCGCTCTGGTGTCACTGATCGGTTTGCACGACGTCGTTCGGGCCGCTCAAGACGCCATCACCGGTACGAGCACGAAGGGAGGTTACCACGCTTTCCTGTTTCTAACGGCGGTCGCGCTGATCTACCTGAGCCTGACCACCTTTTCCCACCTGATTTTTCAGGGGTTGGAGAAGCGTTTCTCGCGAGGGTTCCAGGCGCCCACGTCATGATCGAGCTTCTCCAGCAATACTGGCAGCAATACCTCTGGGGTTCTCCCGGCCATTGGAGCGGTCTGGTGGTTACCCTCTGGCTGACGGTTGCCTCGGTCGTCCTCGGGTTTGCGCTCGCCTTGCCGCTCGCGATCATGCGCGTCTCAACCCGCCCCTGGCTGGCCGCGCCCGTCTGGCTGTTTACGTACGTTTTTCGAGGCACGCCGCTGTACGTGCAGCTGTTGATCTGCTACACGGGCCTCTACAGCCTCGAAGCCGTTCGGGCGACGCCGATGCTCAACGCGTTCTTCAAGGACGCCTTCAACTGCACGTTGTTAGCGTTTACCCTGAACACGGCAGCGTATACCACCGAAATTTTTGCCGGCGCGATCAAGGCCACGCCCCGAGGCGAGGTTGAGGCTGCGCGGGCCTTCGGGATGTCGGGTTTCATCCTGTACCGCCGCATCCTGCTGCCCTCCGCATTGCGCCGAGCGCTCCCGGCGTACTCCAACGAGGTGATCCTGATGCTGCACGCGACGACGCTCGCCAGCACCGCAACCATCACGGACCTTTTAAAAGTTGCACGTAATGCCGCCTCCGATTATTACCTGCCGTTCGTGGCGTACGGGCTGGCCGCACTCTTGTACCTGGCGATTACGCTGGGATTGGTCTGGGCGTTTCAACGGGCAGAACGAAAGTGGCTGGCCCACTTGCGTCCGGTCCGCAGCGATGCCGGCGCGCCGCGATCGGTGTGAAACGGCGTTGAAGAAACCTCCGCGGGCCGGGCGTATGGAAAAGCTGCTCGTCGAAGATCTCCACAAGAGGTTCGGTGCCAACGAAGTGTTGCGCGGGGTGTCACTGCGTGCGGCGACGGGCGACGTGATCAGCATCATCGGCTCGAGCGGCTCCGGAAAGAGCACGTTGCTGCGTTGCATCAATCTGTTGGAGTCGCCGGATGCCGGACGCATTGTGCTGGATGGCCGCGAATTGAACCTGAGGCGAGACCGGTCGGGCCGGTTGGCCATTGCCAACGCCGGCGAACTGCGTCGGCTCCGGACCCGCCTCGCGATGGTGTTTCAGCACTTCAATTTGTGGCTGCACCTGACGGCGCTGGAGAACGTCATTGAAGCGCCCATCCATGTCCTCGGCGTGCCCAGACGTGCCGCGGTGGCCCGCGCCCGCGAACTTCTTCAGAGCGTCGGCCTGAGCCCGTCCGTGGAGGGGATGTACCCGGCGCACCTCTCGGGTGGCCAGCAGCAGAGGGTTGCCATCGCGCGGGCATTAGCCATGGATCCCGAGGTGATGTTATTCGACGAACCGACCTCGGCGTTGGATCCGGAACTGGTCGGTGAGGTGCTGAAGGTGATGCAGCAATTGGCGGCGGAAGGTCGCACCATGATCGTCGTGACCCACGAGATGAGCTTCGCCCGGGACGTCTCGAGCCGGGTTTTGTTTCTGCACCAGGGCCGGGTCGAAGAGGAAGGTTGTCCGGC
>JAFAUY010000350.1 GCA_019243005.1 Verrucomicrobiota bacterium
CGGCTTTCCCACCGTCCCGACGGGACGGATTTTTCCTTAAATGCCCCACCACAGGCACTAAAGTACCTGCCTACTCTCCGGCTGCCCCGCCGGGGCAAAGACCACCCTCTGTGGGTCGCCCTCGAAAAAATGTGCGTAAAGTTAAGCACTTTAGTGCCGGGCTACTCTCGATCGTCCCGGGACTGCCCCTCCGGGGCAAAAAACAGCTCAACCATCCTGGGAATGGGTGTAATCCATCAATAAATCGCAACCGCGTGATCGCCTGCGAGTTAAACCAGTGGTAATCTCAACCGTTAAAGAGAAGATGCCTCGAATGCGAGGGCTGCTGTTTATGCCGCACGAAAGATTAATCGGGTTTCTCAGTTATCTCGCGCTGGCTCTGCTCCTTCCCTTGGTGACGGCGAGCCTCGTCGGCCTGCTCGGCCATAGTGCCACGCTTGGCATCAAAACCTTTCTCCTCATCGAACTTGGCATGGCCATTTTGAGCCCGCTGCTCAATGCCGTCCTCGTCTCGACGCGGAGCCGGGCGCATCACCACCGCGGGAAACCATAAGGGCTAACGTCGTAAATCCAGGGTACGGCCCGGGAACCGGAAGGGTTGCCCACTCCGACGGGTAAGCGGGCGGGCGCTGCCGCCGTCAAACGGGGGACCAATCCGCGCTGGCCTCCGGTCGGCGCTACGCTATATGTTCCCGAAAGACGACGGATCATTCACCGAACTCCCGCACCCCTGGACCTTATGCTCGAGCAGATCAGACAATTGCTTTCCGGTGCCGATTGGCGCGCCTTTACGATTCATTTCTCCGGCGGCCGTTACATCCATGTGCCGACGCGGCAACATGCCTGGGTCAGCCCGCACGGGCACCTCGTCATTGAAACCAGCGCGCATTCCATTGAGGTGTTCAGACCGGAGGACATTGCCCGTGTCGATACGGATGCGCGTGCGGTCCACGAAGTCTGCTGAGGACCGTCGGGCGGATTGCGAGGCGGGCCTCAAAGGAGGCCGGGGCCTCGCCGTCCTCCCCTGAGAGCGCGGAGCCTGCCGTCAGGCGAGCGGTTCTGCCATCGTCCGCATTTGGATCTCGATGATTCTCGAGTGGCGCGCCTGGGTACACGCCAGCAGGACAGCTCCGGCCACGTCTTCCGGATCGAGCATATTCGACTGGCTGACGCTTTCCTCCGTCCGGCCACGCCCGAGAGCGAATTCGGTCTTAACCCCGCCGGGACAGATCACGCCGACCTTGATCCCCTGGGTACGAAGTTCTTTGTCGAGCGCCTGGGCGAAACCGACCTGCGCGAATTTCGTGGCGCAGTACACCGCTTCGCCTGCGAACCCGTAAATGCCGGCCATCGATGAGATCATCAGGATCGTGCCCTCTTTTTGTTTCAGCATCACCGGGACGGTGTGCCGGGTGAACAGAAACGTCGAGCGGACGTTGGTGTCCATCAGGTCATCGTATTCCTCAGCGCTCGTGTCGATGAGGTTCTTGTAGTTGCCCACGCCGGTGTTGTTGATGAGGATATCAATCCGTCCGAAAGCCTGGATGGCAGCTTCGACGGTTTTCATCGCCGTGCTCTCCTCCCGGGCGTCGCCGATGACGCTGATGGCCTGGGTGCCAGCTTTCTCCGCTTCCTGTTTGAGTTGATCGAGCCGTTCCTGGCGTCGCGCCGTAAGAACAAGCCGTGTTCCCTCCTGTGCCAGGGTTCGGACACAAGCCTGCCCAATGCCCGCGCTTGCTCCGGTAATCAACGCGACTTTTCCAGTGAGTTTTGCCGTCATGTATTTGCTTTCTGGTTGGTTGTAGAGGTACGCCTGCCACTAAATCCGTCACCACGGCCTTCGCGGGTGCGAGGTCGTTCCGGATGCATTTAAGTGCCCGACTGCGCTCGTCCGAATTTCGGGGGGGACGGCGCGCCGCTACTGAGCCGTCCAACCACCGTCGACCATCAAGACGGTGCCCGTTACCAGCGAACCGGCCGGGGAAGCAAGGTAAATCACCGCCGCCGCGACGTCCGTGATCGTGCCCACGCGGCCAATCGGCAGGCGGTTGACGATGCCTTGACGATAAGCCGGGTTGTCGAGCCGTTCGGCTGTTCCCGGCGTATAGATGAAGGTGGGGGCCACCGCGTTCACCGTTACGCCCGAGGCGGACCATTCCAGCGCGAGTACCCGCGTTAATTGGTTGACGCCCCCTTTCGAGGCGCAATAAACCGCGTGGTCACGGATACCGACGACGCTCGCCTGCGAGCTCATGTTGATGATCCGCCCGGAGCCTTGCCGGAGCATGATCCGGCCTGCTGCCTGGCAACAGAAAAAGAGGCCTTTAAGGTTAACCGCCATCATTTCGTCCCAGTCGGATTCGGTCACCTCGACGGCAGGGTGGTTTGCGCCGAGTCCGGCGTTGTTGACCAGGATATCCAATCCACCCAGTGACCCATGAACCGACCGGATGCACTCATGCACCTGATCGATTTTGCGGACGTCGAGTGCAAACGCCTGCGCCGTTCCGCCTTCGGCGCGAATCTCTTTTGTCAACCTTTCAAGATCGGCTGCCGAGCGAGCCGCCACCGCGACCGTCGCACCCGCGTGAGCCAGTGCCTTGGCTATGCCGAAGCCGATGCCCTGGCTGGCTCCGGTAACCAGGGCCACCCGGTTCGCCAAGCTGAAATCAGGGTAGTCCATTTTGCGTCTGGCCAGGTTTCCGGAACAAACCGGCGCCGTCGAAAGCAAGAATCATCATAAAGGGGGGGCTGGGGGCATGGCGACCCGCCAGCGCCCACCCGTACTCACGCACGGGAGGGCCGAAACGTCCACAGATTACGCAGATCAGGCCGCTTCGTTGGTGGCATTCCGCGCGGCGCCTCTGAAAGCCCAACTGTCCCGGGGCGGTGTGTAGATATCGGGGCGCGACCGCGGCTCTATCGCCGGCGCGGTAAGCGGACGGGGGGACCGCCTAACTGGCTCCGATCAATGAGGTAGGCGCGCGTCACGACGACGGGATCGATCGGATTCGCGTTGCTGTCGGCCGGCAGACGGCTGATCTCATCCAGGGCCTCCAGCCCGGCAACTACCTGGCCGAACACCGTATCTTTGCCGTCCTGTGCGGGAATCGGTTGCAGGCAGACGTAGAACTGGCTCCCGTTCGACAGGCGTCTCGGGTTAACGGCATCTCCGAGCCGGCCCATGGCGACCGACCCACGCAGGTGCGGGCGATTTATTTCCGGCGGCAGCGTGTACCCGGGACCGCCGGTGCCTACGCGGGAGCGGTTCTTACCTTTGCTCAAGGGGTCACCGCCTTGCACCAGGTAATTCGGGATCACCCGATGGATCTTGGTCTTTACGTAAAAATCACTCGCGATCAGCCGCTTGAAGTTGTACGCGGTGTAAGAAGCTTCTTTTTCAAAGAACGCGATGGCGAAGCTGCGCGTTTGGCGGTCTCGTTTCTGACCCCATTGCACGTCGAAGACGGCCACTTCATCGGCCGTCGCGGCGACCAATGACGAAAAGGAAAGCAAAATGACGAAGGCGAAAGCACGAGTCATGGGTTGGTTCAGGTCACGTTAAGGCTGCAGACTTCGACGGTGCCGATCAAGCCGGAACTCGCCGGGTCGACGACCGCGAGCCGGTTGCCGGGATCGGCGAGGTTGCGCCGCGCAAAACCGAGGGCATAGATTTCACCGTCCACGGGAAGTGGCGCCACACTTGTCAAGCTGCCCGCCACCGGCGCCGGTTTTCCGGGCGCCGTCAGTTTCAGGCCTGGCTGCAACGGCGGACCCTCAAGCAAGCGCAGCTTCACCAGCCGGCGGTTTACATGGCCGACGCTCTTGATGCGACTGACGACTTCCTGGCCGAGATAGCAGCCTTTGGTATAGCTGATGGCAAGGTCATCAAGGCCCACTTCCTGAGGCAACACGTTTTCATCGAGTTCGTGTCCCCATCGCGGCATCACGGCTACCACCCGCAGGGTCTCGGCTTCCGCGTCGCCTAAACGCTCGCCAGAGCCCGCGCCGGCCGGCAAGACGGTTTCGGTCTCAAAAAAGAGGTCCGTTCCGAGCCGGCGGAACCGGTTGCTCTCGCTGCGAATGATCCCGGGCCGGGTTTCGCCCGGCGCCAGCGATTGCGGGAAATGCCGCAGGTAAAACCGTTCGGTGACATCCTCGATCGAGACGTCGTCGGCCACGACGTAGCGCTCCAGCCGCGCCAGCAGCGACTCGCGCAGTTCCGGAGGCGCGTCGATCAGGAAGGCATCATTTACCGCTCGAAGGTAAAGATCCCCGGCCAGCTTGCCTTTTGCGGTCAGCGCGAAGGCGTACATCGCCTGGCCGAGGACCAGAGCATTGAGGTCATTGGTCAACTGCCCGTTGAGGTAGCGAAGCCGGTCGGGTCCCGTTACCCGGAACTTGGCACGCCCGGAAAGGTCAACGTAGTTCATTATCGAATGCCACAAATGCCACAAGCGGAAAAATGCCACAAATGAAGAGTGCCGGGTGTTGAGGTCGACTTTCGCGTAGGTTAAGGAGCCGGCGTTAATCTTCTCCGTGGTCGCCGTGTGACGGATGAAAGGCGACCGATGCCGGCTCCTTATTTGTGGCATTTTCTCCAGCACCCGACACCGTAGTTGCATCTGCACCTGATCTGCGAATATAAGGTATGCCACATGATGTGTCCCCCGTGCCCGCTGGGCCCGGTAATGAGGCGACGCCTGGTAGCTCCCGGCGCCAGTTTATTACCCAGCTTGCTGCGCTTTCGGCCACCCTGGGCGTGACGCTTCCCCTGGCGCGCCAGCCGGCCCGGGCAGAGCCTGTGACGCTCGGGCAACCGCAGCCGCCTCCGCCGCCAAATGAAGACGCGGATCGAATGGTGGACCTGCATTTGCAGGTGAACGGTTCACCGGTTCATTGGCTGCTCGACCCGCGCGTCACCCTGCTGGATGCCTTACGCGACCGTTTACAACTCACCGGCACGAAGAAAGGATGCGACCATGGCGCCTGCGGCGCGTGCACGGTGCACGTGAATGGGCAGCGGGTGCTTTCCTGCCTGACGCTGGCGGCGATGGCCAATGGAAAAGACGTCACGACGATCGAGGGCCTGGCGCACGACGACCGGTTGCACCCGGTGCAGGCAGCCTTCATCGCGTGTGACGGTTTTCAGTGCGGGTTCTGTACCCCCGGCCAAATCATGTCGGCCGCGGCCTGTATCAACGAAGGGCACACCGGTTCGGACGACGAGATCCGGGAGTTTATGTCCGGCAACCTCTGCCGTTGCGGCGCTTATCCGAACATCCTCGACGCGGTAAAACTGGCCGCGCGGCAAATGAAGGAGGGTGCCTAACATGCGACCGTTTCGGTTTACGGCGGTGACGTCCTTGGACCAGCTCGGCCCGCCCGGCCCGCAGACCAGCTTTATCGCGGGGGGCACCACGGTGGTGGACTTGATGAAACTGGAGGTGATGACGCCGGACGAACTCGTTGCCATCGACCAGTTACCCCTGCGCGGCATCCGGGAGGACGCGGGTGGCTTGAGGCTCGGCGCGTTGGAAACCATGAGCGCAGTCGCCGCGCATCCGGCCGTGGCGGGCGGGTACCAGGTCATCTCTGAGTCCCTATTGCAAAGCGCCTCGGCCCAACTCCGCAACATGGCCACGATCGGCGGCAACCTGCTGCAGCGAACCCGGTGCAGCTATTTCCGGGACGTCCATTCGGCGTGTAACAAGCGGGTGCCCGGCAGCGGGTGTCCCGCGATCACGGGCGAAAACCGGATGCTGGCGATTCTGGGCACCAGCGCGAGTTGCATCGCGACCAATCCGAGCGATCTGGCGGTTGCATTGGTTGTCCTGGATGCCCAACTGCGCCTTCGCGGCACCGGTGGTGGGGTGCGCACCGTGCCCCTGCGCGATTTTTACCTGGAGCCGGGCGACCGGCCTGACCGGGAGAACGTGCTGCAGCCCGGTGAACTCATTACCGAGGTGCTCGTGCCCCGGCCGGCTGCCGGTACCAAAACAGGGTACGTCAAAGTTCGGGACCGCGCGTCTTACGAATTCGCACTTACTTCAGCCGCGGTGGTCCTGAACATGGATGGAGATCGGGTGCGCAAGGCGGAAGTGGCCGTCGGCGGGGTGGGCACCAAACCGTGGCTGCTGCCGCAGGTCGGGGCCGCCCTGAACGGAAGGGCGCTCGATCGCACGAACCTCGAAGCGGCGGCTTCGCTTGCGGCCAACGGGGCCAAACGTTATCCAGACAACGGCTTTAAGGTGGAACTTATCCAACGGACCGTGGTGCGGGCCTTCAGCCGGTTAGGAGGTTTGGTGTAATGAACTATCAGGTACTCGGAAAACCCCGGGATCGCGTTGATGGCCGGTTGAAGGTGACCGGAAGCGCCCTTTACGCAGGCGATCGGCACCCTGAAAACTTGGCGTACGGCTATCTGGTGACCAGTTGCGTGGCGAAAGGTTCCATTCGTTCGATGGACACGAGCAAGGCGGAACAGGGGCCGGGCGTGGTGGCCGTCTACACGCCATTCCGGCCGCTTAAACTGTATGCGCCCTTGAGCCGGGAGGAAGGGGGAGGCCCCGGCGACGAACAGCCGCCGCTCCAGGATCGAGGAATCAGGTTTTACGGCCAGATCATCGGGTTGGTGGTGGCGAATAGCTTTGAGCAGGCGCGTGATGCCGCCGCGCTGATCCGGACGGAATACGATCCGGCTAAACCGGTTCTGACCTGGGATGAAGGGTTGCCGCACGCCTTTGCGCCCAAGTCGATCGAGGAAGAGGGTTCGACGGCAACCGTTCTCGCGCCTGGGGTGACGCACATCGACGACGTCATCCGGCAGGCGCCGGTGTCGATCGAGGTTACTTACCGGGAACCGATGAATCACCACAACCCGATGGAGCCGCATGCCACGACGGCCATCTGGGACGGAGACCGCCTGGAGATCTACGAGGCGACGCAAGGGATCATCAGCCACCGGCGGACGGTCGCTTCGGTGCTCGGGGTGGATGAAGACCGGGTGCACCTGCTGTGCCCGTTCGTGGGAGGAGGCTTCGGTTGTAAAGGCTCGATGTGGATGCACTCGCCGGTCACGGCGGCGGCCGCGCGCGACCTGAAACGCCCGGTAAAAACGGTGTTAACCCGGGAGCAAATGTTCACGCTCGTGGGACATCGTCCCGCCCTCATTCAACAAGTCGCCCTGGCGGCCACGCCGGACGGCGCGCTGCAGGCGGTCAAACACGAGGTGCAGTCTACCGTCGCCACCTCGAAGGTGTTCATCGAGGCGGCTGCGCACCGGACTTCGCGGTTCCTGTATAAGTCACCCAACATTCAGGTAAGCCAGAAGCTGGTGCCGCTCGACGTCGGTCCACCCACCTTCATGCGCGCGCCGGGCGTGGCGCCCGGTATGTTTGCGCTGGAATGCGCCATGGACGAACTGGCGGTGAAGCTGAACCTGGACCCGGTCGAGTTGCGCATGCGAAATTATGCGGAGATTTTCCCGGGTAAAAACGTCCCCTGGTCGTCAAAGAATCTGGCGGAGTGTTACCGGATCGGGGCGGAGAAATTCGGCTGGAGCCAGCGCCGTTCGGAGCCCGGGGTGCGGCTGGAAGGGGAATGGCTGGCGGGCGTGGGAATGGCATCGGCCTTATACCCGGCGCATCGGGGTGGTGCGTCGGCCAAAGTGAGGTTGCTCGCCGACGGCACGGCGGAAGTCTCGTCCGCCACGCAGGATCTGGGCACGGGAACGTGGACCGTGCTGGCGATGGTCGGAGCCGAGTACCTTGGCCTTCCGGTCGATCGGGTCCGGCCGGCGCTGGGCGATTCGATGTTTCCGCCCGCTCCGGTCTCAGGAGGTTCGCAGACCGTGGCCAGCGTCGGAACCGCGGTCCGGAAAGCCGCGGAGTCAGCCATCCAAAAGCTTATCCGGCTGGCGGTTTCGAATGCGAAGTCGCCCATGCACGGCCTGGCGCCCGAAACGGTGAGTTACGATGCCGGGTATCTGGCGGCGGACAACCGCCGGGTGGCATTTGCCGACGTGTTGAATGCGGTGGATCGCGGCGCGGTCGAAGCGGTAGAATCGATCGACCCGCTGTCGCACGACGGGAGATACGCGTATCACTCGTTCGGAGCCCAGTATTGTGAAGTGAAGGTAAATCGTTACACGGCGGAGGTCAGGGTTCAGCGGGTGACGACCGTCATGGACATCGGCCAGGTGGTAAACCTCAAAACCGCGCGCAGTCAGGTAATGGGCGGCGTGGTTTTCGGGATCGGTCTGGCCTTGCTCGAACAATCGTTGCTGGAAACGGGCAGCGGCCGTTTTGCCAACGCCAACATGTCAGAATACCTGGTGGCGACGAACGCCGACGTGCCGTACATCGACGTGGCTTTCGTCGAAAAACCGGACCTCGTCTTCAGCCCGGTCGGCGCACGCGGCGTGGGCGAGATCGGCATTTCCGGAATCCCGGCAGCCGTTGCGAACGCGGTTTACAACGCGACCGGGAAGAGGGTACGCGAATTTCCGATCACACCTGAAAAATTGTTGCTAGGAGAAAGCGGCTCGCCGCGGATCAGCGTCATCTGATCCCCCGGGTTGTCCCCATGGCTGCCGCCAATCCTAAATCATAAACCCTGTGCAGCCATGAGTTGGAGTGAACTGGATCCGATACTAACTTTGTACGAGGCCGGACCGGGGCCTTTTTGCCTGGCCACCCTGGTTCGGATCACCGGATCCAGCTATCGCCAGGCGGGGGCGCGTATGCTGGTGAACGATTCCGGCGAGACGGCCGGCTCGCTTAGCCCGGGTTGTATCGAGGAGGAAGTGGCGAGCCGCGGACGGGCGGTGATACGGACCGGGCAAAGCGAACGGCTGAATTTTGACCTGCGGTCCCTTTTCGGATGCGACGGACAGATCGTGGTGGCGCTGGAATGCGTGGAGAAACCCAGCGCCCTCTTTCAGCGCCTGCAGGGGTGTCGCCGCGAACGCAAGCCCTTGTTGGCCGTCATGCGAGGCTTGGACGGACCCGCTGCCGGGTTGCGCACCGAGATCAATTCGGCGCCCATCAGCATGGAAGAAACCGGTGGCTTTGCGCAAGCGTTGTTGCCCCCGGTCCGGCTGGTGCTGGTCGGGGACAGGCCCGATCTGCAGCCGCTGGTCCGTCTGGCGGGCTTTCTTCACTGGGAGGCCGTCGTGGTGACTGACCCGGCCGCGCTGCCGGCCGGTGACCCGCAGACCGGTTGCGTGGTGATGTCGCACCGGTTGGGCGCAGATTTGGTGGCCCTTAAAACCGCCCTGGGGCGCTCGTACGGGTCAGCGCAGGCATACGGTTACCTGGCCCTGGTGGGTGGAAAACAACGCCGCGAACAATTGTTTCATGAATTGCTGGATGCCGGGGTGGATCCGGAGGAATTAAGGCACGTTCATTCCCCTGCCGGATTGGACATCGGCGCCGAGACGCCGCAGGAGAT
>JAFAUY010000023.1 GCA_019243005.1 Verrucomicrobiota bacterium
GCTCCGCCGCGCACGACCAATACGGGCACGATTAACGTCGCGACGGGCAGCACGCTCCGGATCACCCCCTATACCGGCGGCTACACCGGCTCGCCGGGCGGGTACAACCCGTATGCCGGCGCCTACGCCGACTTCGACAATGAGGGGACGATCTCGCTGGCGCCTGCCGCGGGCATGGTCGACACCGGCGTCACCTCGAACCTGGGGGATTACGACACCTCGTTCATCAACAACGGGGCGCTCCTCGTCCATCAGGACAGCGTCGCGCGAGTCAACGCGAACGTCTCCGGTCACGGCACCATCGTCGTGGACGGCGGCAGCGAGAGCAACGCCAGCAAGACTGGACTCATTCTCTCGGGCAACACAACCGGCCAGAACATCTTCGTGCGCGACGGCGGCGTCGGCATGGAGAGCTTGCGTAACGTGCCCCAGGAAGCGGGCAACAATCTCACCTTCGAGGACGACAACTCCTACCTCTATCTCACCCCCGGCGACGGCACAATCCCCGCCGGGCAGCAGACGGTCGTAAACCCGCTCGGCATGACGATCCACGGCTTCCGGGCAGGGGATATGATCTCCTTCCTCCACGAGTATGCCTTCGGCACCGAGAGCTACACGCCGCTCTGGGACCAGGCAAACCATCAGCTCACCATCATGGTAACCAACAGCCTGCACCCGAACGTCTCCGATGCCCTGGCGCAGTTCACGTTGGACGGAAATTACTCGGCAAGCGAATTCCAGGTGAACTTCGTAGAGCCGCTCAGGGCGGGTCTGCACCCGCAAATCGACATCACCACCACCCACCAGGGCCCGGCCAATTTCGCCTACACCGATGCCGCGACCGGTACGTCGGGCGGCGCGGCGGGCAACGTCTATACGGGTCCGGTCAACTACCTGCAGTGGCAGTATATCTGGTCGAGCCCGGATGGCGTGGCGATCTCGGCCAATCAGCCCAACGCCTTCCTGCATGGCGGATCGGGAAACGATGCCCTTGCGGCCTGTGGCGGCAGCAACGTGCTGGATGGCGGGGACGGATCAAACTTCCTCGTCGGTGCGTCAGGCCAGGACGGTGGCGTTGACACGTTCTTTGTCGACGGGAGGGGCGGCGGCACGACCTGGAGCACGGTGGTTAACGTTCACGCGGGCGATCTCGTCACGTTCTGGGGCTTCGACGCCGCCAAGAGCACATATAGCTGGGCCGATAACGACGGTGCGGCCGGTTACACGGGTGCCACGATCCATGCAGCCACAGGCGGGGTAGGAACCCCGGTGAATGCCTCGCTCACCTTCGCTGGGCTCAGCTTGGCTGATGCACAGAGCAAACTCGCGATCACGACCGGCAGCGTGCAGGGACAGGACTACATGCTGATCCGCTTCGCGGGGTAGGCGGGAGAAACGCTATGGAGGCGCCGATTCGTTGAGTAATGGCATCAGTGTGACAGATGGACAATTTGCGGATAATTGCGGTTCGGTACACCTGACCGACTCTGCTCTCCATCCCCGTTCGGGCCTCACTGACCAGCCCGGCCGCGGCACCGACCGGGACGGCGGGACGGCGCCGTTGGCCGTTCCGATGACGGCGGGATGGTCCGCACCGCCAGCGCCGCCTCGCACAGCTCCGTGGTCGTATCGGTCGCATAGTCGGCGCGAAGCGCGCGCTCAAACCGCAGCAGGTCTGGGCTATCCGGTTCTGGCTCGACCGGGAGCAGCGCCTCCGGGCTGCATTGATGTATGGTGTCGGGCGATCGTTCGACACGTCCTTAACAGCCGACTGGATTGAGGGTGGCCGAGTCAGGAGCATCACCGTTCTCCACCATGGAAGGAGCCGGCTTTTACAACCGGAACTCCGTCATGCAGGCGGTTGGCATCTCGTGTGCGCTGTCCTTGTGGGAGAGCGCCTGCCGCTCCGTTCGGGTCGGACCGGAAGCATTGGTAATCGCGGATTACGCATCTTCGCAAGGCCGCAACTCGATGAGGCCGATGCGCCTGGCCATCGAAGCCGTGCGCCGCCGCCTGGGAAACGACAAGCTGGTCGAAGTGGTCCACACGGACCTGCCCTCCAATGACTTTTCCTCGCTCTTCGCCGCTCTCGAACATGAACCGGACAGCTACTTGGATGGGCTGACTGGGATTTTCGCGGCTGCAATCGGGCGCTCCTACCTCAAGCCGCTTTTTCCACCTGGTCGTGTTCACCTTGGCTGGAACACCTGGAGCATGCAGTGGATGAGCCGTAGCCCGGTCGATGCTCCCGACCACATCCTGGCAGGCATGAGCACATCCGCGCCCGTCGTCAGCGCCGTTCGCGAGCAAC
>JAFAUY010000087.1 GCA_019243005.1 Verrucomicrobiota bacterium
CGCTCCTTCAGCCGCTGGATAAGGCTGAAGAGCTGTTCGCTTTCGTTCACCGACAATGAACTGGTGGGCTCGTCAAAGATAATGACGCGGGCGTTGGTGCCGACGGCGGTCGCGATCTGGATCATTTGCTCCTGACCGGTTGTGAGCTGGGCTACCGGCGTGTCGACATCGATATCAGCCCCGATTTCACCCATGAGGGCACGCGCCCGCTCGCGCAGTTTGAGCCGGTTAACAAAGCCGGAGACTGAAGGCAACGTGCCTAACTGCAGGTTTTCCGCGACAGACAGGTTGGGGCAAAAGGCCAGCTCCTGGTGGACGATGGCGATCCCGAGTTGCTGGGCGATCCTGGGGTCGGTGGGCCTGACTTCCTGCCCTTCGATTTTGATGGTACCCTCGTCGGGTGTGGTCACCCCGGCGATGATCTTGCCCAGCGTCGATTTTCCGGCGCCGTTCTCGCCCATCAGGGCGTGAACGGAGCCGCGCTCAAAGTCAACGCTGACGTCGTCCAGCGCACGGACGCCGGGGTAACGCTTCGAAATGTGTTCAGCGGAGAGAAAAGCCATGGATTATCGGCGTTGGACGCCCTCCTCTATCGAGCAAAACGGGGCTCGCCAGCGATTCTGACAGCCCCGTTCCGCAGTGGTAGGTAAGTTGTACGTTTACGGTGTTTAATTAAGGCCGTCGAGACGATCACCTGCTTGCGGACTTGCCTCGGGTCTTGCCCAGCCATTTATCCCAGTTCTTCGCGAATTCATCGACGTTTTCCTTGGTGACGGGGATCAGGTCGGCCTTCACAAAGTTTGGCGGCTTGGTGCCGTTGGCGACGTAGTTGTACAGTTCGTCGATCGATTTGGTGCCCCATTCATAAACCTGCTGGGCCAACAAAACTTCCACGTGACCGTCACGCAGGTAACCCAACTCGGCCGGAAGGGCGTCCACGGCCACGCATTTCACCGTGCCCGGTTGCCATTTGAGCGCGTTATCGGTAAACAGGGGCCAGCCGCCGATCATCGCCCACCCGGTGATCTGAGGGTTGGCCTGCTGAACCTGCTCGACCTTGGCGGCGGCGTCCTGAGGGGTCTCCTTGTGATAATAAGTGTCCAGAATCTTGATGTCGGGGTACTTCTTGGCTTCATCCTTCGCGCCTTGCACCCGCTTCTGCAGGTTGGGCGCATTCTGATTACCTCCAAGGATGGCTACCACGCCCTTGCCTCCCATGGCCTTGGCCAGTTCACTCATGACTTGCTGGCCGCACTCCAGGTCGTCCGTGCCGAAGCAGGTTAACCGCTTGCTCTTGGGCGCATCGGAGTCGAACGTCACGACCGGCACACCGTTGTTGACGGCTTTGTCGATGGCGTCGGTCAATTTGTTCGCGTCCGAGCAACTCACCGCGATGCCGGAAGCACCTGCATTGGTTAGCTGCTCGATGGCTTCAACCTGCTTCTGGGCATCCTCCTCATTGGGTGTGCGCCAATCAATCTTGATGGTCACGCCATTCTTCTCGCTGAGCGCCCTTGCTTCATCTTCGGCACCGGTTTTGGCGGCCTGAAACACGGGGTTGTTGTTCGATTTGGCAACGACGCCAAATACGTAGGTCTTTCCGGCAGCGAAACCGGTCGCCACCGCCAGCCCGAGAAGGCCGGTTAACGTTAGAGCTACTTTTTTGATCATGAGATGGGGGGTTAAGTGAGCCAGGCGACTCCGGTTAGGGTTTTGCCTGGACAGGGGCTTCGGCCGCGGCAACGACTTCCTTCTTGACGCGGGCCGTTTTGGCCAGCAGGCGACGATTGGCCAGCCAGCGATTGAACTGGTCGAGGAGCACGGCGGCAATGACCACGGCGCCGGTCACGATCTGGCTGTATTCTTGCGGGATACCGAGGATGACCATACCGGCCGAAATCATCTGCAGGATAATGGCACCCAGAAGCGCACCCAGCGCCGTGCCTTTGCCGCCGGCCAGGGAGGCGCCGCCCACCACGGCCGCGGCGATAACGTTCAATTCATACCCCTGACCGTCGCCCGAAGAGGCCGCGCCATAATAGCCGAGGGCCAGGGTAGCCGAGATAGCCGCCGTCAGGCCGGACAACACGTACACCATCAGTTTGATCGGACGGACCCGGATGCCGCTATAACGGCTGGCGGTTTCGTTACCGCCGATCGCGTAGATCTTGCGCCCAAGCGTCATGCGGCTCAGGAAAACACCACCGACGATGCACACCACGACCATGACGATCAGGGGCACCAGGCTCAGGTCGCCCACGCCGCTGCGCATAAACGTACGGAATTCCTGTGGAAAATCCCCAATCGACTGGCCCTTGGTCAGGACGAAAGCGATGCCGCGGTAAATGGCCATGGTGCCCAGCGTGATGATGAACGGGTGCACGTTGAAACCCACGATCATCGCCCCATTGAGCAACCCGCAGAGCGCACCCACTAAAAGTGTCACGGCGACGCCCTGCCATGCCGCACCGGCACCGGCATTGGAGCCATAATGATTC
>JAFAUY010000100.1 GCA_019243005.1 Verrucomicrobiota bacterium
CGAAACCGGGCCGGTCATCCCCCTACGCTGGCTGAAACAGGTCATCGCCGTTTTCCTGGTACCGCCCGCTTTTGTTCTCACCCGCGCGTTCTTCAGTTCGTTTTCACAGGCGACCATCCATCACGGGTTTTGGGCCTCGGAGGAATTTTGGTTTTTCGCCCTCGGCTCGATCCTTTGGGTCATCATCTTTTTCGGCTTGCCCCGGCCCCTGGTGATGTACGTATTCGGGCATGAACTCAGCCACGCCGTCTGGGTCTGGCTGATGGGTGGGCGCGTGTCCAAGTTTAAGGTAAGGCCTGAAGGCGGCTACATCGTTACCGATACGAACAATCTCTGGATCACTCTGGCGCCGTATTTTTTCCCGATTTACAGCGTCTTGGTTTTGATGATCTACGGGGGCCTGAGCGCGTTCATCGACGTCGAACCGTACCGCCGCTGGCTCTTTGGCGCGATCGGGTTTACCTGGACCTTTCACCTGACGTTTACGATCTGGATGCTTTGGAACGGCCAGACCGACCTCATCGAGCACGGCACGTTTTTTTCCAGGATGGTGATTTACCTGGTAAATTTTGCCATCCTCAGCGTCATGCTGATTCTGGCCAGCCGCGACGTGACGTTCCGGTCATTCGGTCGCGAACTGCTTCAAGGCGCGATGGACTTTTCAGACCTCGCCCTCCGGCTGGCGCACTTGAAGTCGTAGCGTCACACCGCGGCCACGGCGATCCACAGATCAAACGGATCATCGGCACAACACGCAATGGACGTGGAAAAGAGAGAAAACATCCACAGATCCTACGGATTAAATAGATTTCACAGATTCAGGGGATGGCCGGACAGCGTCGCCCTTCTCCATTGGTGACATTTGCCGGCCGCCCGTTACGCGTTACCCATCACCCGGCACCCGTTAGTTCACCACCTTGCGCAGCGGTTCCAGGGCCTGAAGCTCCGTGTTGAACGGCGTAAAGCCGGCGTTGTAGGCGCTCTCGACCAGGACATCGCACGGGCCGCTCAACGGGCGGCCAGGCTGGAAGGAATGGTCTCCCGGTTCCACCTCGAAGCGATCCCCGGCCTGGCCTCCGTCCAAACGGCCGGAAACCAAGCCTGAAGCGTCGATAAACACGTAACGGTTCGGGATTTCGATCCGGAAACGTATCGTCCCATCGGCGTCCGGCTGGACCGGTCTGCCGGCGACATGCACCAGGCCGACGTAAAGGTAGTTCCGGTCGACAAAGGTTTTTGTGGCCCCGGGAAACCAGGACAGATTGATGGCAACGGCGGTGCGGCGGGCAACGAGGCGTTCCGCAATGTCGTTTTCGAGCAAGCCCTCGCGCATGCGCAATCGGGTCAGGGTCTCCATGACGTACGGAATGGCGCGTGGCCGGTAAACACTACCACCTTTGGCATCGAGCACCGGTTCGTCCGGGCGCGTCAACGCCAGTACTTCGCGAATTTGTTCCACCCTGAACCGGTTTCGGCGGTCGGAAAAGTGCATGCTTTTGACGAGCCAACTAATCTCCGGCCCGAGAAGGGCTGCGAGCAGGAGGGGCGGTACCCAGGGGTGGCGGGGCAGGCGGCGAACGATCCGGCGCCCCAGCCAGGATAGGCCGGCAGCCGCGCCAACCAGCGCAACGGGGAAATAAGGCAGGTAATCCTGGGCCGACACCACGGTCCAGATTCCCAGCAGGAGCGTGCAGTAGCTCCCGCCCACCATCAATACCCAGACCTGGCGTCCTGCGCGGTCACGTTCCGTGGAGCGGTCGAGAATCAGCCAGCCAGCGATGGCGGCGGGTATTATCAGCCAGAACCGCAGGTTGCGTAGATCGGACCAGGAAAGAGGGGGTTCGGATCCGGCAACCTTAACCAGGTTGTGGCGGATCACGCAGTACACCATCTGCGACCACGCCCCTTCCAAGTAAAAGGACGTCAGCAGCAATCCCGGGATCAGAATCAGGCCCAGCCAGAAGCTTAACGTGAACGCCGCGGCCGGCGAGGGCACGGCTCCTGGCGGAACCGCTGACCGGCGTTTGCCGGCCCGGATCAGGAGGCAGGTCAGCAAGCTGCCGGCCAACAGCACCAAAGCCAGCAGCACCGTTTTCTGGGAAGTAGCAAAGGTAGCGCCAAAAGCCAGGCCGGCAAGAAACCGGTGACCCCGGGTCAGGCGCGGCTTGGTCAGCAACACGAGCGTCGCCAGCCAGAGCACCGTCCAAAGGACGTCGGTTCGGAATTCGCCTGTTTTGAAATACTCGCTTGGATAAAACGCGCAGAGCAGGGCGGCCACAATCCCGGTGCGCCTGGAAAAAACCTGGGCGCCGATCCGGTAGGTGCACCACGCGACCAGGCCGGCCAATGCAACCATGCACCACCGCGCCAGGTCAACGATGTCGGGCCGTTCTCCGAACAGGTTAAATACCGGGGCGAACAGAAGGTGGAACAGGGGGGTGTGATTATCGAAAAAATCCCGGTACGGAATCAATCCCTGCGTCCAGCCCCAGACCACGTGCAGGTGCTGGGTCTCGTCAGAATCCCAGGGGTGATTGTAAACGGAGGCGCGCCGGAGCCAGAACCAGCACAGAACCAGCACCAGGATCCCAACCAGTTCCCATTGCCGGAGTGGCGCGCCGGCTGCGTCCGGTGCTTCCGGCGCGGCTGGCCTGACGGTTGGCAAGGTCTTCATCAATAATGCTCCAACCAGGCGGAACCGGGAGGATCATAACCGGACTTAGGGCGGAAGCAAGCAAAGTACCCCGCCGGCCGGCCGCCTCGCCCCGCGCAGCCCTACGGCCTGAGCATTACCTTACCGCTCAATTGCGCCCGCTGTCCCGCGCAGGTGCCCATACTTCTGGTCCCAGGACGCCGGCAGGCGGACCACCTTCATCTCCGGCAACGTGACTACCGCCAGCATCTGCCGGGCCCGCACCAGCACGTCTTCCTGGCCGGCACGCCGGATCTCGAACGTGCACCAAAACCGGCTCCGCTCATATTTCTCCAGCCAGCCCTTGATCACGAGGCGGTCCCAGAGTCTGGCCGGACGGCGATAATCGATTTCGGTTCGGATCACCACCGGGCACTCACCCCCGTCGACCATACCCCCCAGGTCCCAGCCTAATTTCTCGGCCAATAACGAACGGTTCGTCTCGATAAAGCGAAGGTACGCGAGGTTGTGCACCAGCTTACCGGCATCGGTATCGAAAAACATGACGCGAACCTCCGTCTCTAAAACAGGCGCATCCATACGAAGAGTCCGGTTCAGTTACCACCAAGGCGGCCGCGAAGCTGGTCCAGGTCATTGATCGGAAGTTCACACGTGAAGTTTTGGCACAGGTAAACCACCGGTCCGGAAGCCGCCGGTCGCATGGCGCAAAGGGCTTCGACGTGTTGCTCCAGCCACGCCTGGCTTTCGCCGCCGTCGGCCAGCAACACGATCCCGTTTGGGATGAATCTCTGCCGGATCTCATGCAGGAAGGCCGGCAGCTGCGGATCGTTGCGGGCCGCCGCCACCACAATTTGCGTCGGTTCAGCGATGGCGGCATCCATCGCCACCAGCAGCCACGGCAGCGCCGAAGGCATCCGTTCCAAGGTCGGCCCGAAAGACCCGACGATGCGCGAGGCGGAATGCTGAAACTCCTTTTGGCCGAAAATCCGGGCCAGGCGCACCAGATTCAATGCCGCGACCGAGTTAGCCGCCGGCTCAGCCCCGTCATGATCATCCTTCATCCGGAAAAGGATATCCGGAGAATCTTGCGCGGTATTGAAATAGCCGCCTTTGGGGTCGGCGAAAAGAGCATTCATCTGGACCTGTAATTCGCCGGCCCAGCGGAGCCAGCCGGAGTCGAAATCGCTCTCGTACAGATCCAACAGGCCCTGAATCAAGGCGGCATAATCTTCGGCGAACCCGTGGACACGGCTCGGTTCGCCTCGAAAGCTGCGGACCAGCCGGCCCGGGAACAACCGCGCCCTGATGAAACGTGCGGCCTGTTGTGCCGCCGCCAGGTAGCGCGGGTCTCCGAAAACCTGGTGCGCTTTGGCCAGCGCCGTGATCATCAGACCGTTCCAGGCGGTCACGACCTTGTCGTCCTTATGCGGCCGGGGACGCTGGTCGCGGGCGCGCCGCAATTTTTCCCGGGCCGACTCGAGCAGGGCGGCAACCTCCTCCGGCGTATGGTTGGTTAATTTGGCGACCAGCTCGCGGTCATTCTGCACGAACAAAACATTCTGGTTGCGCAGTTCATCATGCGGATCGCTCGCCGGATCGACGTTGCCGCCGCCCTCCACCCCGAATGTCCGGCAAAAGACCGGCGATTCGGCCGGAGTCAACCGCTGGTCTACCTCTTCCCGCGTCCAGACGTAAAAGGCGCCTTCGCGCTTCTCGGCCGCACCCGGCGTCGCGGGCAGCGAATCGGCATCTTCGGCCGAATAAAAGCCGCCCTCGGGGCTTCGCAGCACGGTGAGAACATAATCGAGCGTTTCCCGGATCGTTTTCTCAAAGAGCGGATCGGCCCTGAGCTGGTAAGCCTCGGTGTAAACCGCCACCAGCTGCGCCTGGTCGTACAACATCTTTTCGAAGTGCGGCACGTGCCACCGGCTATCGACCGAATAACGATGAAAGCCGCCGCCGAGCTGGTCGTAAATCCCGCCCAGGGCCATTTTGCGAAGCGTGAAGAGGGCCATGTCGAGCGCGGTCCCAGCCTGCGTGCGATGGGCGTAACGCAGCAGGAACGAGAAGACCGAGGCCCGCGGAAATTTCGGCGCCGGGCTAAAGCCGCCCTCTTCGGAATCAAAGCCGGCCGCAAACTGCCGGTAGGCATGGTCCCGCCACTCAGGGTTAAGCGGGACCGTTTCCCGAACTTTGACCTCTTCCAGGTAGTTCCGGATGGAGCGGGTAACGTTCTCGCCCTGTTCCAAAATCCTGCCGGACTGATCCGCCCAGATTTCCGCCAACCGCTTCAGTAACGTACCGAACCCGGGACGGCCGTAGCGGTCTTCGGGAGGGTAATAGGTTCCCCCAAGAAACGGTTCCAGGTCAGGGGTAAGAAAGGCGCTGAGCGGCCACCCGCCCGAGCCGGTCGTACTCTGGACAAACAGCATGTAGACGCGGTCCACGTCCGGGCGCTCCTCCCGGTCAACCTTGATGCTCACGAAATGACGGTTGAGAATCTCCGCAATCGCTTCGTTCTCGAACGACTCGCGTTCCATCACGTGGCACCAGTGACAGGTGGAATAACCGATAGAAAGAAAGATGAGCTTGTTCTCCGCCCGCGCCTTGGCGAACGCCTCTTCACCCCAGGGATACCAGTCTACCGGGTTGTAGGCGTGCTGAAGCAGGTACGGCGATTTTTCGTGGACCAGCCGGTTCGGATTCCGTTGCCCAGACATAGGCCATCATCCCACGGTCACACGGCGGCCACAACGAAAGAATCACACGGCGCCACGGCGGATCCACAGATTAAACAGCTCAGATCGTCCGCAGAACACGCAGAGAACGCAGAAAAAAAGAGAAAACATCCACAGATTACGCAGATTACACAGATTAAGAAAACACAGTTAGTTTTATGTTTTCGTATTCTTTTATGTAGGAGGCGATTTAATTCGTGTATCCTTCTGTAGTCTGCTTTTAGAATCCATCGCAAGCTAGGCCCAGGCCTTCTGCGATTGGCCTGCGGGGCGATTCTCCCATCCGAGTTGGGGCGAAAGGGATGGTTTGGTGTTCAGGGCTGAAATCCTTGATTTCCTTGATCTGTGTAATCTGCGTAATCTGTGGATGTTTTCTCTTTTTTCTGCGTTTTCTGCGTGTTCTGCGGACGATCTGAGCTGTTTAATCTGTGGATCCGCCGTGGCGCCGCACCACTCGGGAACCGATCCCGGTGAAGATCTCCCAGGCGATGGTGCCGGCTTTCGCCGCGAGTTCGCTCGCCAGGATCTCCTCCCTGCCCTGCCTGCCGATCAACACCGCTTCGTCACCCGGCAGGACCACCGGGCCGGCGCCGGTTAGATCTACCATGATCTGATCCATGGTCACCCGGCCTAACAACGGGCATCTGACTCCTCTCACCAACACGTCGGCGTGGTTACCTGACAAGTGCCGCCGGTAGCCGTCACCGTAGCCTACCGCCAGGGTGCCGACTAACGTCTCGCGTGGAGTGATGAAGGTGCGCCCGTAACTGATGCTGCGTCCCGGGCCGACCAACCTCACCAGGCTGACCCGGGTCTTCCACGTCAGCGCGGGGATCAGCCGATTCTGCCACTCCGGAACGGGTGAAATGCCGTACATCGCCAGGCCGGCGCGGATTATGTCATGGTTCGCGGCTCGTGAACCGAACCGCAGCACGCCGGCGCTGTTGAGAATCGTCGCGGGCGATCCGACTGCGCCGAGGCGTCGGGCGAGTTCGCGGTTGAAACGGACGATTTGGTCCTCCGTGTAAGCCGGGTCATCATCGGCGACGGGTAGATGGGACGAGACGGCGGTCAGGTCGAGGCTGGAGGCGCGCCGGATGGCGTCGAACACCGGTGTAACCTCGTCTCCCCAAAGGCCGATCCGGCCCATGCCGGTATCGATCACCAGGTGAACGGACAATCGCGAACCTGCCGGAACCAACGCGGCGTAGGCTTTGGCTTCCTCCACGGTTGAAATCGAAGGGATAAAGCCGCCCTCAACCAGGGCGGCCCGTTCGTCGGGCAGCGCCGGTCCGAGCACCAGGATCGGTTTGGTCGCGCCGGCCGTTCGGGCCGACCGGGCTTCGGTGACGTTGGCGACGGCAAAAAGGTCGGCGTCGGCGTCCAGCGCCCGGGCAACGGTGGCCAGGCCGTGACCGTAAGCGTCGGCTTTAATGACGGCGGCCACCCTGACTCCCGGCGCGGCCCGGTTTCGAAGCACCTGCAGGTTGTGGCGCAGCGCCGCCATGTCGATTTCGACCCAGGAACGGTCTACTTTGGTCATGGTTGTTTCGAGATCCGTCCCAGGCTCGTGGAGGAGGGCTCGGCCGGGGCCGGCGTTAGCGGGCGCAGGCGTCTCGCCCGGTGCGCCCAGACCCCCGCCAGCATCGCGAGCAAGAGCCCGTCACGCGCAAGGGCCTGAATGACGGTCTGAGGGCCAAGCGCCGGGCCGAAACAGCCGCAGTCGATGTTCAGGCCGCGCTGCCAGGCGCTCAATAAAGCCGCCGTGAAGGTGAGAAGTAATGCGGTTACGATGGCCAGGGCACCGGTCCGCAGTGCGGGGATGAGAATGCCCGCGCCCGCCGCCATTTCAAGGAAAGGCAACCAAAGTGCCATCGCCACGGCTACCGGCCAGGGTACCAGTTGGTAACGCATGATTTCCTCCGCAAACGCGTTCGGGTCGGCCGCCTTAAGTACGCCGGCGAAGGTGAAGACCACCGCGAGCGCGACCTGGCTGAGGCAGACGGTCCAGCGCACAATCCTATTCCCGAAGTGCATAGGCGTTCCCAAGAGTCAGGAACTCGGATGGTGCTTCTGCCAGCTTTCCCAGCCGCCTTTCAGTACGAAGACCGGTTCGATGCGGTTTTGACGCAGGCGTCCCGCGACCTCCTCAGCCAAATGACAGGAGGCTGCGCTGCAGTAGACCAACACCCTCTGGCCGGGCTGCCATTGGTCCAGGAACTTTGGCAAATCGGCTTCCCAATTCACCAGGTCCAGGTGCACCGCCCCGGGTGCGTGCCCGGCTTCATAGGCCGCCGCCGGCCGGGCATCGACCCAGAGGGTCCCGGCACCCCAGGCTTCTGCCGTGGCTAACGTGACTTCGCCCGGCGCCAGCGCTTCCTGGTTCCAGGACGGGCGGCGCGGATGAAAAGCGGCGCTCAGCAAAGCCGGCACGGCGCTCAAGAGGCAGAGCAAACCGATCTGACGGACCAGTTTCATTCCATCTCATTTGATCCGGACATAGGCATAGTGCGCCGCGGGATTCTCGGCCGGATAATCCATCCTGATGACCAGCGTGGCATTGTCCGCGTGCGACGTGTCAGCCGGGGTGACCTGAATGGTTGCTTTCTTGGCGGGCAAAGTGTCCTCCACGGTGGCTTTGATGTCGGCTTTACTTGAGACCACGGAGACGATCTTTGCCGGCAATTCGTCTGAGACCGACACCTCGATGGTTTTCGGCTCGGGCGCCTCGCCCACCCGCCAGAGAACGATTTCCGGCGTGATCTTGACCATCTCCGGGATGTTTACGATCAAGCGCAACACGGCGGGAGCCTGGGGTGAGTCGTTCGTTGTGACGAGGATCGCTTTTTCCTGGTGGCCTACCCGGCCGCCGACCTCAAAGCGCGCCTCGATCTCGCCTGATTCACCCGGCAGGTATTCCTTTTTCGTCAGGGTTGCGGTCGTGCAACCGCAGGAGGTCCGTACCGAGTCGATGGTGACCGGCGCAGTGCCGGTATTGGTGAACCGGTACTTGGCAACCACGGCAGAGTCGGTGGGTTTGACGGCGAAGGTCTGTTCCGGGTTATCCCACTTCAGACCGGCGTAGGCTGAGGTCATCAGGGCGAGAAAAAAAACGGTAACGGCTTTCATTGAAGAGGAGCAATATTTATTAAAACGTCTGGCCGGGATGCGGCGAGCCGCAGACAGGGCGCAGACAATGTGCGATTGTATATTAGTTCGGTCCCATGTACCAGATCGTCTTTAACGAGATCAGTGCCGCTGAGATGGCAGCAATCCCCAAGGAGCTGCAGCTGGAATTGCTCGCCGAATTCCAATTTCTGCCGGACGACCTGGACCAGCTCGACTCCAAATCGTTCGGCATCATCGAACGCGAGGGAAAAAAACTTTACCGCTATCGCACCCACGATTACCGGATCTATTTCGAACGGAGCCTGGAAGGCGTGCTGGTCCATCGGGTTCTACATAAAAATACCATCCGGGATTTTCTTTTCCGGTCGAAACTCCCGATGGCTGAAGACGAACAACTCACGCGGAGTTCCGAGTTCTGGCGTTTGATCGAGGAAGGGGAGAAAACGAAGAAGTAGGCGTGCCATCCACGCGATCGAGGCCGAGCGAAAGCGGTTAGCATGTTGGACCCGCTCGCCCCATTGGTGATTGACGAAAATTACCGGCAACGAACCTTCCCGATCACGCAAAAAAAGATTTTCCTGAGTCACGCCGCCGTGACCACCCTGCCGGAGCCGGTCGCGCGGGCGATGAACGAGTACAATGCGCTCTGGGCCACCAGCGTTCCGGATTATTCCGAAACGCTCGCCCTGATTGCCGACGCTAAAAGGATCGCGGCTGAACTGATTCGGGCGGAACCCGATGAGATCGCCCTGCTTGGGCCGACGTCACTCGGGCTGAACCTTTTCGCGCTCGGCCTTGGCTGGCAACCGGGTGACGAGGTGATCTGTTACTTCGAGGATTACCCGGCCAACGTGTATCCCTGGCTCGGCCTGCGGAGCCAGGGCGTGGAAGTGCGATTTCTCCAGACGGCAAACCTCGGCGAAATCACGCCGGAACAAATTCGCGCCCACCTGACCCGCAGGACGCGTCTGGTCGCATTGGCTTCCTGCCACTTCGTCTCCGGTTACCGGCTTGATCTGGCTGCAATCGGCCAACTCCTTCACGAGCGCGAAGTCCTGTTCAGCGTCGACGCCATCCAGACCCTGGGCGCGTTTCCGACGACGGTCGAGCACGTGGATTTCCTTAGCGCCGACGCTCACAAGTGGTTGCTGGGCCCGGTGTCGATCGGGGTCGTTTTCGTGCGGAAAGATCGGTTCGAGGTTTGCCGGCCAGCGTTGCTCGGTTCGCGCAATATCAAATCTCCGGGCTTTGTGGCCCAGGCGGAAATGGAGTTTGTGCCGTCGGCCCAAAGGTATGAGCCGGGCGTTCTGAACATGCCGGGGGTCGTGGGAATGCGTGCGGCGATGCGTCTGCTGCTGGATGCGGGAATCGAGCGCGTGTCAGAGCGCATCGCCGGCCTGCGGGCTTACCTGGGAGAAGGGCTGCGGCAATTAGGGTTTGACCAGCTTGGGCCCACGCATCCGGCTAATGCGGCCGGCATTCTCGCCGCGCGCCACCCCCGACGCGACATGCCCAAACTTTATGAACGTTTGACCGCTGCCGATGTGGTCTGTTCCTTGCGCCAGGACCGTCAGGGTAACCAGTACGTCCGGTTCAGCCCGCATTTTTACAACACCGAAGCCGAACTCGACCAGGTCTTGAAGGTTATCGAGAACGCGAATCCTTACCGCCGTCCATGATCGATCGACGCGAGCAGCTGCTCGGGTGTGCAGCCCCCGGGAACCTCGGTGCGGCGAAGCCGTAGCGGGGGGTCTCCCAGCTGGCTGATGCCCGGCTTGCAAGTCACTGCCGCCTCGAAACCCAGATCCGCCATGACGCGGCGGACAAGTTCGTTCTCCGCGCCATAAGGGTAAGCGAGGGTCGTGACGGGCGCCGCGAGCCCTTCCTCCAGAATCGCACGAGCCTGCACCGTTTCCTCTGCTAGCTCCGCCAGATGCATACCGGTCATCGGCCGGTGTACTAACGAGTGGCAGCCGAACTCGATCCCGGCCTCTTGCAGTAGGCGCACCTCCTCCCATGATAGCAGCGGGGCGACCTCGCCGTAGCCGGCATCCCAGTCGGCAGCCCCTCCGATTCGCCCAGCCACCAAAAAGACCGTCGCGGAGAAGCCGTATGTGCGCAGGAGAGGCATGGCGGCCGTCAGGAAGTCCCGGTACCCATCGTCGAACGTCAGAATGATCGGCTTTCCGAGCAAGGGTTCCTGTCGCGTCATGGCGCTGATCCAGTCCCTTAGGGCGATCGTGCGGTAACCAGCTCGGTGCAGGGCCGCCATTTGAGCCGCGAAAAGGCCGGGCGCCACGCGATACCGTTCCAGCGCGACCGGACCATCGACCGCAATCCGATGGTACATCAGGATTGGAACCGAGCAGGCCCGTTCGGCTGCGGGCCGCGCTGGCGAATGACCCGGCCACCTGGCCAACCCTTCGGCCGCCGGCGTCATCCGGCCCATGTGGCTGGACTCCATGATCTCGGGTGGACCGGCGTATTGTCGCGCATGTGCCCGACCGGCAGCGGCTGCGGCATCGAGGCGCTCCTGCCATTGCCGGTCAGCCTGTCTGGCGGCGAGGCCGGGTCGTGTGGCAAAAACCCGTGACAGATCGGCTTTAACCACGCTGGCGGCTTCGTGTTTGAGTCGCCTCGCTGCGCCCAGCTTGTCCTTAGGCTTTGCCGTCAGAACGCCGCCCAGCAGGCGCAATGCCCGACGCCGCAGGAGGCCGCGCACCGTTCGCAGGCCAAGATGCAGGCCCCGGGCAGGCGTTAGCGCCCTCCGTAACAGCAGCCGCCTGCGTTCTTCCAACGCTGCCTTCGCGATCCTCCGGCCGGTCAGCACGCCCGCACCCGGTAATTCCATCACTCCGATCGGCTCGCCTTTCAGGGTCAGCCGGCAAAGGAGCCGATCAGCTTCCGGGGGGAGAAAAACGTCACGGACCCGTCGCGCCAATTCCGCGTTCACCCGGTACGTGCTCCCCAGCAGGAGCGGGGCGTCGCGAGGGTCGGCCAGCAGGATTTTCTTTTCCAGGTGCCGCAGGGTGGCGAACGCCAGCGCCGGTGCGCGAACCTGAGCCTCCAACTTCGTAAGAAATGCCGCAAGGTGAGCGCTCACCCCGTTCCAGAGACCGGGCCAGTCCCCCTCTGACCGGCCGGCAGCCAGTGGCAACTCCTCATGGATGGTGTCGGCGACAACTGCGGCTGATAGTTCGGGTGCAGGCGGGAGATCCTCGAGGTTCAGCAAGTCCAGGCCGTCGCGACCTGCACCAATGTCCTGGGCTGCGAAATAGGTTATCACATAATAGAGCCTGAGATCCCGGTCGGTAGGGACCCGTCCTTCCAGGTGGGCCTCAGCGGCGATTCGCATGCGTGGATCCCGTCCATGGCCACGGTTCAGGACCACTCGTGCATCGGCCACGCAGCGGCGACTGTCCCGGCTGGCCGAGTCGGCGCGGATGTGGTAAAAGGCCAGCACCTCCGGCACGCGCGCGAAGCGCGCCCCAGTACGGGCGACCCGCTGAAATAAGTCCCAATCCTCGCACGTGGTGAGTGAGGGGTCAAAGCCGCCAACGGCCAAGGCCAGGTCACGTCGCAGAATGCAGGCGTGGATTGCGAAATGGCAGGCGCAGGCGAAATATTCGAACAGATCTGCCTCGCTCGAACCTAGGTGTGGGCGTCCAGTAACGCCCGATGGTAGAATGCGTTGTGAACCGCAATGGACAGCGTCCAGTGTGGAATCAGCCATCAGCATGCCGGCCATGCGCTCCAGGTGCGTGGGTGCGATGCGATCGTCGCCGTCCAGAAACAGGACGAAGGGGTATCGCGCTTCCCGGAGTCCACAGTTGCGTGCCGCGCTGACGCCCAACCTCTCCTGGTGCAGTACACGAAATCGCCGGTCCCGGTGTGCCCAGTCCTCCGCCATAGTGCCGGTACCGTCTATGGACCCGTCATCGATGATGACCGTCTCCCAAACCGGATAGGTCTGGTGAACCACGGAATTCAAGGTTGGCTCAAGGGTCGCCACGGCATTGTGCACAGGGATGATGACCGAAACGCCCGATGCACTGGTAGGACCGGCGTCGACCGGGGAAACGAGCGGCGCGGGAGCAGTGGCGTCATTCATAGAAACCTTGGATTAACTGCCGTCGTGTGCGCCAGCAGGAAGTCCCCCAATTGTGTACCGACAGATGCCAGGGAAAAATCCTGAGCCCGCTTTTTGGCGCGAAGTCCCAGGTCTCGTGACAGCGTGATATCGTCCAGTAATCTTTCCAACGCACCCGCCAGCGCAGGCACGTCCGCAATCGGGACTGTGATGCCCGGTAACGGCACTTCGTCGCCCATGATTTCGTCGATGCCCGGGACTGCAGTCGCGATGACCGGCAGCCCGCAAGCCATCCCTTCCAGAGGCGCAACGGGAAAACCCTCATGCCGTGACGCCATCACGTAAACGTCTGCAGCGGAAAGCCATGTGCGCATCAGTGGCCGGTCGCGAACGTAGCGGTCCATCCAAAAAACAGATGGATCACCCTGCCTGCCCAGCATGCTTCGCAACTCGGCAGCATCATTGCCGGCCCCGATGAGGACGAGCCGCCGGTCTTGATTGGGATGCGCTGCGCGGAGTTTGGACCAGGCATCGAGTAACAGATCCAAACCTTTTCGGAAAATATCGATGCGCCCGTGCGAGAGGGCTATTCGGGCAGTAACCGGCAGGCCCAGCTTCGCTCGGGCTTCCACTCGAGGCACCGGCTGCCACTCAGTGAGGTCAAGAGGATTGGGAAGACGCGCGATCTTGCCAGGCACAATCCCGTATGTGGCTTGCACTCGCGCCGCTTCGGTGCCGGGACCGATGATCAGCCCGGCACAGTGCCTTATCGCTCGCGGGCGCGTTATCTTCTCAAGCCGGCTTGTCTGCCAATTACCGCCTTGAAAGGTGGCAAAAACGGGGATCCGGAAAAGGCTGCCAAGGGCGATCATGACGTCGAAGCGTGCGTATTCGTATTCCTGGCAGAGGATCATGCGGACATCCCTACGGCTGAGTTCTCGTCGCAGACTCCACGGCGGCGTAGCGAAGTAGGGTAGGAGGTGACGAAGAAATTTTTTCGCAGGCCTTGGCACCTCTCTGTCTGCGAACATGTCGTCGGTCGCCCAGGCATACGGGTCTGAGAAAAACCGCCGCATCCAACGGTAGGGTCGATTTGCAGGAATCAGGCAAATTTCCGCGCCGGTGGGTTGATGTCGCCTTGAGGCGGTAACGCGGGTTTGGCTCGAGAAGCAAAAGATGGTGACTCCGAAACCCGTAAGCTGAAGCGCCTGCACATAACCAAAAAGCCAGCCACCACTCATCTCGGTGCAGAACTGGTCAAATGAGACTCCGAGCCCGTGGAGAAAATCCTCCAGGGTGTGACCCCACGGCAGCAGCGCAACGTGAGGCCTAACTCGTAGCCGGAACTGGTTGGCTTGAGGTGATTTGCTCCTGCTCGAGTCGCTGCTCAGCGCCTGGTTTGATCCATGCATAAGCGGATTCTGTCCCCTTGGTTCCGTCACGATGAAACGCATACCCAATCACGGTGATCGGGCTTAGCATCGCCCAGCAAAGCTGCCTTTGGCGCCAGGTCAGATTTGAGAATCCGATATCGTGGCACAGGACCGTCAATGGGTTGATAAAGCTAGCGATCCGGCTAGCCGGAAAACCAACGAGCTTCTCGATTTCCACTCGCGAGTAGCCGCGGCGAACATGCCCCCATTCAGCAAACAGCGCCGCCTCGGCAGGACAATACGCCCTCATGAACTGGTAATACGGATACCGCCAGTTTTCATTTGGCGTGCTGACCAGCAGAATTCCATCAGAGCGCAAGACGCGAAATGCTTCCCGCACTGCCTGGCGGTCATCTGGCACATGTTCCAGCAGATCGAACATGGTGACCGCATC
Source organism: Verrucomicrobiota bacterium (assembly GCA_019243005.1). GTDB lineage: Bacteria > Verrucomicrobiota > Verrucomicrobiia > Chthoniobacterales > JAFAMB01 > JAFBAP01. The sequence continues at coordinate 14,438 of JAFAUY010000100.1, forward strand.
AAAACATTCATCTTCGAACGGCAGATTGGTCCCATCGCCGCAGACAAAGCGGACGCCGGGTCGCCGATTACACGGAGCCGATGCGTATTCGCCATTGAGATCAATATTTACGATTTGAGCATTCGGATAGAGGAGCGAGGTGAGTCCGCTGCGGCCACCGCCCACTTCCAGAATCTTTTTCATGGGAAAATCGGGCGCGATTCGATGAATCGCCCGCATTTTTTCCCGGTAGAAGAGGCCTTCGGTGTACGGATTGGGATAGGGATTGTCGCTGAGAAAATCGGGAAGGCGGCGTTTGTGTTGGTGGGCCATGGCAGACTAAATGGAGGTGGGATCAGGCAGGTGGGCGCGCCGCGGGGGTGTGAAAACGCTTGGCAATGATTGACGGCAGTACGTGACGAATCCCCAGGCATAGCCGAGCAATTCGCTAAGAACGAGGTCCCGGTCGCCCTTGAGCGGCATCCGCTTCAGCCGCTGGAAATAGTAATGCGGAAGCTCTGCGATGAGCCGCCGGAGATTTCCCAGGTGCCGGTGTTTTTCGAACTGCACCAATAATGCCGCGACGTGGCCCCGCATGTACTGCGTCATCTGGCTTCTGAAAGCGTCGCGATCGGCACGGTGTGAATGCCAGACGACGGCGCGCGGCTCATAGGCGATCGACATTCCGGCTGCAAGCATTCGATACCAAAACTCCGAGTCTTCGCTGCAGCCGGCGGCGCCTGCGCCAAGACGTTCATCGAAAAGCCCAATCCGCCTGAACACTTCCCGGCGAAAAGCCATGTTTGCACCCGCCCCAACACGCCAAACGGGGACTCCTCGGTTTAACGCACTGTTAAAGAAGAATGAGTCGAAGGTGATCGGACGGTAACCGCGGTTAAAGCCGTCGAAGTCGAACTCGAACCGGATTTGTGATTCGGTTTCCAATTCCGCGGCGAGCACCAAACCGGTCATCCCGAAGGATGCGTCCTGCGAGAGTGCCTGCCGAACGCCGAGCAGCCAACGCGGATGAACCAAAACGTCATCGTCAGTAAACGCCACGATCTCCCCTGAAGAACGCAAAATGCCGCTGTTCCGGGCGCGGCTGAGCCCGGCAGCGAACTCCGGCCAATAAATCACTTCGTCGAACGCTTCGACCACAGCGAGTGTGGAGCGTTCTTCAGGCGCATTATCCACCACGATAGTCTCGGCCGGGGATGGATCTAGCTGCCGGAGAGCAGTCAGACAGCGTCTCAACGGTTCGGGACGCCGACGGGTGCACACGATCACCGAGACTGAGACGTCCCGGCTCGCTCGCGGAACTTTGGTCGCCAGATTCTCCAGCGGCCGGCCGAGGGCAGCGAGCGATTCGAGCGTGGGAGAGAGATGGTGCGAAGGGTCCTGCCATAGGCCCGGCAGGGGCGGCTTGAAACCGTTTGCCAATGAGTAGTTCCCGACGGCGGGGGTAATCGCGCGCGAAGCTCTGCGCTGAACCTCGGCTTCGTTCAGCGGAAACTCCCCAGCCTGAATTAGGGCGTGGCCGAGGGGGGTATCCTTCCACCAGAACACCAAGAACGCGCCCGCGGCATTCCAGGGTGCACTTATCGGCCGCAGCGGTTTATCGAGCCTCACCTGGATAACTTCCCACCTATGAGGAACGCTCATGCGAAATCCTTTTGAATCGTCGCGATGCGTCTCAGAGAGCGCGAGTATTCGCCAGAAATACCCACCATTCCCCCGCAGAATTCCGCGAAGATCATTGAGAATGGCAGCACGTGCTTCCCCCGCAACGCCTTGATCAGCTGCGAGATCTGGTCGTCGATCCACCATTTTACCAGGCGGCGGAATCGGGCGCGCTGGGCCGGATCATGCCGGTAGTTCTTCTCCACAAATGCCATGAATCCCAGGCCCCAGCTGTAATACTGGCGCCGCAGGGCCGATTCCGTCGCGCGATGTTCATGGAAAACCATGTAACCGGGCTCGTAGACCAGCACGTGCCCAGCGCGGATGATCCGATAAAAAATGTCGAGATCGCCACCGCCTGGAAGAGGAGCGCCGGTATCGAGGGCGTGATCGAACCCGCCGATTTCATGCAGCACGGCGCGACGGAACGCCATGTTGCAACCCGCACCGAAGATGCCGGCACCACAGGGGTAAAGCGGATTGCCCGGCAGCTCCCTGCCAAATCGCTTCTTGTCGAATCCGCGCCGGAACCCATTCCTTTTCTCAAAGAGTACCTGCGCTGGCGTGTCCAGTCTCAGCGGCATCACCAACCCGGTGAACGCGGCCGCATCCGGATTCTCGTTCCACGCCTCCTGCAAACCCGCAAGCCAACCTGCGTCCACGATGACATCGTCATCAAGATAGGCGATCAGGTTGCCTGCCGCTTCCATCCAGGCACGGTTGCGCGCGAAGTCCAGACCCGGGCAGGGCTCCAAAACGTAACGCGCCCCCACGAGCTTTTTCACAAGTTCAGCGGTTGCGCCGTCAGGAGGTGCGTTGTCGATGACGAGAAGTTCGAAGCCGTGTTTCTGCTGTAGAGGGAGCACCGATTCGAGGCAGCGACTGAGGGTCACGACGCGATTTCTTGTGCAAATGGCAACCGAGAGCGATGGAAAGGGAACATTCGCGCGCGGCGGGGCGAGCTCATCGTGAATCGCTTCCTCAACCATCTTTGTTTTCAGTTCATTGCCAATCCAGGAACTGAGCTCTTCTGGAAGCCACACCCGTTTGCCCGCGCTTTGCCGCATGAGAAAGCCAATCGGCCGCCCGTTGCGCCGGAGCAGAAGTGCCGCCCCGGTCTCATCAGCGGCTAATTCTAAGGCGGCGAGAGGCCGGGTTACTTCAATCTCACTGAGCCGGTAGCGCATGGGCTCGCGACTCCTCCCCTGAACGTTCCTTCCGGAGTTGAAGCGCATAGAAACGTGAGAAAAGGCCGCCCGTTGCCACCAGATGCGCTACCGGCCCGCTCTCGACCACCCTTCCGGCGTCGAGCACGATAACTTTGTCGGCATGCTCAATCGTGCTGATCCGGTGGGCGATGATCAATACCGTTCGCTCGCGTCCGAACTGTTCAAGGGCATCTTGGACCACTTGTTCCGAGATGAGGTCGAGCGAGTTGGTCGCCTCATCCAGAATCAGGATCTGCGGATCCCGGATGAACGCGCGAGCCAGGGCCAGCCTCTGCCGCTGACCGCCCGAGAGCCGAATGCCCCCATCCCCGAGAACCGTTTCGAAGCCCTCGGTCAGCTCCTCAATGAACTCCAGCGCATGCGCCTTTCGGGCGGCCTCCAGGAGTTCTTCGCGGGTGGCGTCGAGCTTTCCGTAGATGATGTTCTCGGCCACGCTTGCATTAAAAAGATAGACCTCCTGGCTTACTACCGCCATCTGGTTACGCCACCATGCCAGGTCAAGCTCCTTCAATGGGATGTCATCGATCAGCAAACGTCCTGACGAAGGATCGTAAAAGCGGCAGATCAGGCTGATCAGACTGGACTTGCCGGCACCGGATGGACCCACCAAGGCAGTGGTTTCGCCCATGCTGATTGAGCAGGTCACGCTTTCAAGTGCCGCGCGTTTTCCGGAGCCGTAATGAAGTGAAACATTTTCAAAGAGAATCCGTTTCTCGAGCGAGGCAGGCACCCGGGTACCGCTGCGCAGATAAGGCTTGTCGGTCTCGTCGAGAAGGCTCCTGACTTCTTCAACGGACGCCGACAGCCCGTCAAGCACCACTCGGTCGGCGTCGAGCTGTTTAATGCGGGGCTGGAGTCGATACAACAGGATAAGGAACGTCAACGAGACCGCCATTTGGCCGGCAGTGCGCAACGTCATAACCAGCAGGATGCCAAGCAACAACGGCGCTATAAGCACTTCAGATAACGGTTGGACCAGCCCGGAATTTCTATCCAGCTTGAAGAAGACTTTGCGCACCTCACGCGAAGCCATGTCGAAGCGGTCTTGCTCGTACCTTTCACGCCCGAAGGCGCGAATCAGTCGCAGGCAGTCAAACGTCTCGAGCATTCGCTGAGCAAGATTCGCGTTTGCAGCCGTTGCCTGACCACTGAGCCGCTTCACGCGACGGGCGAGCTGTTGAATCACTTGAGAGATCAACAGCAGCAAGCAGCCGGTGATCAGCGTCAGCTGCCAGGAAATCAGCAGTAGCAGAACGCTTAAAATCAGCGTGATACAGGTGTTGATGATCATGTTGGCGAACACCCCGAACGCGGAGCTGACACGCCAGGTGTCAGTGCCCAGGGTGTTCAGCAATTTCCCGGAATCGTTGGTGTCCAGGTAGCTCTGGCCCACGCTGAGCAACTGATGAAGAATACCGCAGCGGAGCCGGTGGCCGATTGACGCGTTAACCCACTGGGAGAGCAGAAAATAGCAGTAGGTGAGGACATTCTTCAGCACCACACACAGAAGCAGGCTCAAACCTATCCACAGCAGCCGCCTCTCAGCCGGAATCGCCTCGAAGAGGGCGGCCATACGCCCGGCCATGCCGGCACTTCCTGTCCCCATCTGATTCTGTACGAGCGGGATGAAGAGTGAAATGGAGAGACCTTCTGACAACGCGGTGAGCACGCCGAGAATGATCATAGCGGAGAGTACCCAAGGCTGCAGACGCAGTAAGGGAAAGAGCGCTCTCAGGGCGCGCAAAAGAATAGCCATCAGATTAAGCTCCGTCGTGCTGCAGCACGGCCGACCAACGTTTGAGTTCGATGCGTTCGAGGATCCGGTCTGAAATGAACGAGCGCTCGCTTTCTATCGGAGGACGCAATCCGGCCGCTTTTCCTAACTCCTTAGGCGATGGCCTGACCTGTTCGGCAAAATGATTCACCGTCAAGCCGATTACTCCCTTGAGAAAAGCTTTTATCAATGTCTTGCAAAGACACGTGTTCAGCAACATGACCGGATCGGCACAGACCGCTTTGCTCAAGTGACGGAGGCAACAGCAATAATCATCCCAAAGATAACATTTCTGTGAGAGATAGCCGTAGAAATGCCCGGCTGCCCAACGAAAGGTGGTGGACGGCAAATCGCGATTACGCTCACGCGCGCGGCGGATCGCTACCGCATAGGATGCCGCCATGCTCTCGGTATTGACACTCATGCTGGACTTGGTTTGCCGATACGCCACCAGGTACTCGGGAACGACACGAACGTTAAAGGCTTCGGCAATTCGAAGATGAAGATCCCAATCTTCGCACCCCTGCGCGCCTCCTTGCTCAGCTCGTGTAAGGTAAACCCCGACTTTCTCAAGAGCAGCGGCACGGAATAGCGGCACACTGGCATTACCGACGATGTGGCGCAAAACCAGGGCGTGGCGCAAGCGACCCTCAGCGGTCTGAGGATAGCTGAGACCCAAAAAACCACCCTCCTCATCGATCAATGTGGACCAGCAATACACCAAACCTGTTTCGTTGCTGCATTGCTCCATGCAGGTAACTTGCTTCTCAAGCTTTTCCGGAAACCAAAAGTCATCACCATCCAAAGGGGCAATGTATTTCCCACGGGCCTTCGATATCGCCGTATTCCGGGCGGCCCCCACCCCCATATTGCCCTGCCGAACGAGCTGAATTCTGGCATCCCTGATGACGAATTCATTCACGATGGCGCTCGTGGCATCTGAGGAACCATCATCAACCACAATCATTTCGATCGCCGGATAAGTCTGAGCGAGGACAGAATTCAACGCCTGCCGAATGTACCTGGCGGCATTGAACGCCGGAATGATCACCGATACCAGTGGCTTACACGTCATTTCCAATTACTTTTCCTTTTCCAGACTTGGCTCGTCCGGGGGCAGTGAAAACAACCTTCAAGCACGGATTTCGTTCGGAAATCAAGGCAAGGAGTTTCTGTAATCGGCTTTCGTATCAATTTTTATAGATAGCCGTTTTTACTAGCAAAAAAGAGAGACGGTATGGTGGGTGGTCCCCTATAAATACCATATCCACTACCAATGGAAGAGAAGTGAGGCGTTTTAGAGATATTCTCGGGTTCGTAACCTGAATTTTCGGCTGCGACCCACATCGGCCCGAGTACGCTCGTCCGACGGCTAAGAAAGCCGGAAACCGTGCAGGCAGACAAGACCCGGCCTTCTCTCACCAAGGTTCCAGCGAAAAATTGCAACCGTTCTCCGGCGGCCCGATGAGCCGCCCTCTAACCCAGGTCCAGGATCGAGCCGAATTCAGGATCGAACAGGCGTTTGTAAGTCCGGACCGCAAAACCGTCGGTCATTCCCGCCAGGTAATCACACACAATTCGGGCGCGTATCCGGTCGGTCGTTTGTTCACGGACGAGGCGGTCGAAACTCTCCGGGAGCAAGCGCAGGGCAGGTTCCGAATTGCCAAGGTACATGTCGGCAAACGCCCGGAAGATTCCCTCGAGGATGACCCGGCCTTTCCGCTCAAGCTGATGAAGTTGGGAATGGTCGAATACCAGGTCTTGCGAAATTCGCTTATAAAGGTCGGCTTCGGCGCGAACCGCGGGATCGATGGATAGCCCGAACCGGTAGCGGTTGGTCAGGGAGGCCATCGGATTCTGCCGTTCACGCATGGAAGTCGCCCGGATAAAGCAACCGATCTTTTTTCCAAAGCGTGGCTCGGCTTTACGATCTTTGATGGCCGACAGCACGGTCGTGGCATGAGCGGCTGCATCGCCCGTCAGATTCTGCTCGCTCGCCCAGCGTTCCACCCGTTCGAAACGCAGGAAACCGGCATTGATGCTGTCGACCAGGTCATTGAGGCAGTAAGCGGTGTCATCCGCCCAATCCATGATCTCGCATTCGAGACTCCGAAAACGGTTTAAATCCGGGATCGTACCCAGATCCATGCCGGGAAATACGAAGTCGCGGAACCGGGCTTGTTCGTCGTACAGAAAGTGGTGCTCAGCGGAAGGATCGTCTCCGAAAAAGCGTTTATACTTCAGAATACCGTCGGCGAACGCCCGGGTGGGGTTCATGCCGCGACGGGCGGTTATGCCCGGGTAAATGGTTTCGGTGATGATGCGGAGGCTCTGGGCATTGCCCTCAAATCCTCCATGCGGGCGCATAAGGTGGTGCAACGTCCGCTCTCCGGCATGCCCGAAGGGCGAATGGCCCAGGTCATGCGTTAGACAAACCGCTTCGACCAGGTCCGGATCCACGTAAAAATCAGTGGTTAACAAGGAGGAGGTCTGGCGCAGGAACCCGCAAATGCTCCGGCCGATCTGAGCAACTTCCAACGAATGGGTCAGCCGGGTCCGGTAGAAATCGAATTCGCCGGAGAGAAAGACCTGCGTCTTTGCCTGCAGGCGTCGAAAGGCCGAGCTGTAGATGATGCGGTCACGATCGGTCTGAAAAGGCGTGCGATAGTCATCGGCATCACGCGGTTCAGGAGAGGCGACGTCGAAAGGCCCGTAAAACGCGTTCGGCTGGAATGGGGTCACAAGCCGGTGATGATACCC
>JAFAUY010000317.1 GCA_019243005.1 Verrucomicrobiota bacterium
ACGCACCTTTGGTCGAGGGCAGCGCGAGGAGAACCGTCTTTGCCCCGGAGGGGCAGTCCCGGAGGGACGATCGAGAGTAGCCCGGCACTTCAGTGCCGGGTGGCCATTCCAAAGGCCGTTGCGTCCCGTCGGGACGCTGGGAAGGGAACGGCCGGCACTCCCCCAGTCGCATCTGGCGTCCACGCTTTCCTACCATCCCTACGGGACGGATCCCTTTTAAATGCCCTCCACCCGGCACTGAAGGGCCGGGCTACACGATCATCCCTCTGGGATCGTCCCTCCGGGACTGGCCCTCCGGGGCAATAGCCGGCATCCGCCACCCAGTTCACAGTCACCTAACCCCACCCGTACTGACCATTATGGATTCCCTGCCTGAGACATCGCCGGATTCTCAACTAAAAATTACGGCCGCCGAGGACGATCGCACCGGCTTAAGCGTAGAAACCCTCAGACGAGCCTTCGCGGACAACCTTTTTTATGTCCAGGGCAGGTTTCCGGAGATCGCGACGGCAAACGATTTCTACATGGCCCTGGCTTATACCGTCCGTGATCGCCAGTTGCACCGCTGGATCAACACCATCGAAACCTACCTCAAACAAAAACAACATAAAATCGTCTGTTACTTATCGGCGGAATACCTGCTGGGACCGCGCCTTGGAAGCAGCCTGATCAGCTTGGGAATTTATGAGCAAGTCCGCCAGGCCGTTGAAGAATCCGGGCTGGACCTGGAAAAACTGCTCGAACAGGAAGCGGAACCGGGCCTCGGCAACGGGGGCTTGGGACGGCTGGCGGCCTGTTTCATGGACTCGCTTTCCACCCTGGAAATCCCCGCCGTCGGCTACGGCATCCGGTACGAATTCGGGATCTTCACTCAGGAGATTCGGGACGGCTGGCAGATCGAAGTTGCCGACCAGTGGCTGCGCCTGGGTGACCCCTGGGAACTTCGCCGTCCCGACCGGGCCGTGAAGGTCCGCTTCGGGGGGCGTACCGAAACTTACACCGATGAGCAAGGCCATTCCCGGGTCCGCTGGATTCCGAGGCAGATCGTGCGCGGCGTTCCGCACGACATGGCCATCCTCGGGTATCACGTCAACACCGCCAACGCATTGCGCCTGTGGAAGGCCGAAGCCTATGAATCCTTTAATTTTCAGGAGTTTAACCAGGGCGACTACTACGGTGCCGTCCACGAGCAGGTGGTGAGCGGCACCATTTCCAAAGTTCTCTACCCTAACGATACGATGGTCCAGGGCAAGCAATTGCGCCTGGAACAACAATATTTCTTCGTGTGCTGTTCCTTGCAGGACATGATCCGCATCCACCTGCGCCTGGGAAGGGATTTGAACGAATTCCACGAAGCCTTTGCCGTGCAACTGAATGATACCCACCCGTCGATCGGGATCGCCGAACTCATGCGGTTGCTCGTGGATGAGCATCAACTGCAGTGGGAAACCGCCTGGGACATTACCCGTAAGACGTTCGCGTACACCAACCACACCCTCCTGCCGGAAGCACTCGAAAAATGGCCGGTCCGCTTGTTCGGCGACCTTTTGCCCCGCCACCTGGAGATCATTTACGAGATTAACCGTCGTTTCCTCGACGAGGTCCGCCTTAAGTATCCGGGTGACGCGGCGCGGGTTGCGCGCATGTCTCTCATCGATGAAAGCGGTGAACGCTACGTCCGGATGGCTTATCTCGCCACCGTCGGCAGCCACGCCGTTAACGGCGTGGCCGAACTGCATTCCGAACTCTTGAAAGAGACCACGTTACACGACTTCTTTGAATTGTGGCCCGAGAAGTTTCTCAACGTCACCAACGGCGTAACCCCGCGCCGGTTCCTCCTGGCCAGCAATCCCCGGCTCTCCGGCCTGGCGAGCCGAAAAATCGGGGACGGCTGGATCAAACACCTGGAGGAACTCCGTGAGCTGGAGCCCTTCGTGGAAGACCCCGGTTTCCGGAGTGAAATCCGGCAGATCAAGCAGGCTAATAAGCGGGACCTGGCCGGCTATATTCAAAAGGAAACGGGCATCACGGTGGACCCGGAAACCATGTTTGACGTGCAGGTGAAGCGGTTGCACGAGTACAAGCGCCAGCACCTGAATCTATTGCACATCATCACGCTCTATCACCGCATCAAACGCAATCCCGGGATCGAGCTCGTGCCCCGCACCTTCATCTTTGGCGGGAAATCCGCCCCCGGATACTTCATGGCCAAGCTCATCATCAAACTGATCAACGCCGTCGGCGAGGTGTTGAACCGTGAACCGGACGTTCGGGATCGCCTCAGGGTGGTGTTCCTGCCGAACTATAACGTCAAGCAAGCCCAGCGCATCTTTCCCGCCGCCGACTTGTCGGAGCAAATTTCCACGGCCGGCTATGAGGCTTCCGGAACGAGCAACATGAAGTTCGCGATGAACGGAGCGTTGACCATCGGTACGTTGGACGGTGCAAACGTTGAGATCCGCCAGGAAGTCGGAGAAGAGAACTTTTTCCTGTTCGGCTTGACGGCCAAAGAAGTGTTTGAAAAACGCGCGGCCGGCTACCATCCACGAGATTACTATAACGCTAACCCGGACCTGCGGGAAGCGGTTGACCTGATCAGCTCCGGACACTTCTCCAACGGCGACACCCAACTGTTCAAACCGTTGATAGATTCTTTGCTGGAGCACGACCCGTACATGCTTTTCGC
>JAFAUY010000340.1 GCA_019243005.1 Verrucomicrobiota bacterium
CCACTGGCAGTTGTCGGGAATGACCGGCGTCTGGTCCAGGATGTCCACGATCGGGTAGCGGTCCTCCATGTGCAGCGACATGTAGATGCGCGGCATGATCGGAAAATGGAACGCCATGTTGCACTCGTCCCCTTTGCCGAAATAGGCCACCGCATCGTCGGGCCACTGGTTGGCTTCCGCCAGCAGCATGCGGTTTTCGTACTTCGAATCGATGTAGGCCCGCAGCTGGCGCAGGTACTGATGGGTTTCCGGCAGGTTTTCGCAGCTGGTGTGTTCCCGCTCGAAAAGGTAGGGCACCGCATCCAGGCGCAACCCGTCGACGCCCATCTCCAGCCAGAAGTCGACGACCTTCAGCATCTCGGTCCGCACGATCGGGTTGTCGTAGTTCAGGTCGGGCTGGTGCGAGTAAAAACGGTGCCAGAAGTGGGCTTTGGCTACGGGGTCATAGGTCCAGTTGGAGATTTCCGTGTCCTTGAAGATGATGCGTGCCTCTTTGTACTGGTCGGGGTTCTCCGACCAGACGTAGAAGTCGCGCCAGTAATCGCCCGGGACCGCCCGCCGGGACTTCTGGAACCATGCGTGCTGATCGCTGGTGTGGTTGAGGACCAGCTCGGTAATAACCTTCAGGTTGGCCGCGTGCGCGGCGTCCAGGAAAAGTTTGAAGTCCTCCAGGGTACCGTAGGAAGGGTTGACGTTGAAATAGTCGGAGATGTCGTAGCCATCATCTTTGAGCGGCGAAGGATAAAAGGGCATTACCCAGATGGCCGTGATCCCAAGATTTTTGAGGTAATCGAGCTTGCTGTGAAGCCCCTGGAAATCGCCGATCCCGTCGTTGTTGCTGTCGGCAAACGTTTTGACGTGGATCTGGTAGATGAGGGCCTCTTTGTACCACAGGGGGGCGGCCGGTTTGGTGACTTCCGGGGTTTGTGTTGCTATTGCTTGAATCTGCATAGTGCCGTTCAGCTGATGCGAAAATTAGGGCATCACGCGTGGAAGGCTTTCGTATCCTGGGCCAGTCCATGGTTTGATGCTCCGGGAGGCAATCTATGTGGAGCCTCAGCCCAATCCAGGAGATTTTAGCGAGCCGCGCGAAGGCCGGCGAGCCGCAAGGCGTTGTATTCCACGCGATGTCGCTACGCTCCGGCTCGCCGGCTTTGGCGCGGCTCGCTACGGGAAAAGTCCCCGATCTTTCTTTGCATTCATGACCCGTTCGACCCCGATCGCCAACGCCGCGAGGCGATGAGAAATCTTTTCATCTCGCGCCCGCTTGATCACTGCCGTAAACGCTTGTTCCAGTACCCGAAAGAGGCGGTCGGCCACTTCGGTCTCGTTCCAGAAAAAGCTTTGCAGACTCTGGATCCATTCAAAATAGGAAACGATTACGCCGCCGGCATTACAGAGGATGTCGGGGATTACGAAGAGTTCGTGTGCCCGGCCGGCAAGAATCCGGTCGGCCTCAACCGTCGTCGGGCCGTTGGCGGCCTCGGCCAGGATGCGGCATCGGATGCGCGAGGCGTTGTCCCGGTGAATCACGCCGCTGACGGCAGCGGGGATCAACACGTCGCACGGGGTCAGCAGGAGTTCCTCCGCCGGAATGGCTTCCGCACCCGGGAACCCCGCGAGCGACGCATGCTTCCGAACGTGCCGGTCAGCGGCGCGGACATCGATGCCGGCGTCGTTCCGGTAAGCGCCCGAGATATCGCTGAGGCCGATCACGCGCATGCCGCCCTTGTAAGCCAGCCCGTAAGCCGCCACCGAACCGACGTTGCCGAACCCTTGGATGACCACCGTACCTCCGGCGAGTTCAAGTTTAAGGAGGTTGGCGGCGCGTTCGATCAGGTACACGACCCCGCGGCCGGTAGCCTCGCGCCGCCCATGAGTCCCGCCGACGCTCACGGGTTTGCCGGTCACGATCTCCGGAACCGAATGGCCGCGGTACGCCGAATAGGTGTCCATGAACCAGGCCATGACCCGTTCGTTGGTGCCCATGTCGGGCCCCATGATGTCGACGTGCGGTCCGATGAACGGAATCATTTCCTGCATGTAGCGCCGCGAAAGCCGTTCGAGCTCAGCCGGCGACAACCGGAGCGGGTCGACCGTTACCCCGCCCTTTGCACCCCCGTAAGGCAGGCCGGCCAGCGCGCATTTCCAGCTCATCCACATAGCCAGCGCGGCCACCTCACCGATGGTGACGCCCGGGGTGAAGCGGGTACCGCCTTTGGTGGGCCCCATCGAGAGGTGGTGCTGTACGCGGTAGCCGTGAAAGATGTTGACCGATCCGTCATCCATCCTTACCGGCACCGCTACGGTGATGGCGCGCTTCGGAAATCGGAGCCGGTTGTGGAGGCTTGACGGCATCTGGAGGTAATCGGCGACGAGGTCGAGCTGCTCGCAAGCCATCGCAAAGGTCGGGTCTGAATAAATGTGCTGCATACGAATATTCCCCAGGGAACAACGAACGGCGTCAAGCGCCGAGCAACCGCGACGCTACGCCCGCTGGAATCGGCGGGGCCAGCGGCGCTGCAGCAGGGCGAGGATGTCGTGCGTCTCTTCGATCCGTAACAGCAACGTCAGGCCCAGGTAGACAACCAACCCGGTGGCGACGACGAGGGCCAGGGCGCCGATCTGCTGCAATTTTCCCTGGGAGACCGAGATCAGGTAGCGGTCGCCCAGCCAGCAGGCCGCTCCCATCCCGACGGCGGCGAGCGTCACCCGGGCGAAATTCTGGAACAGGCGGCCCGTCTCCAGGCTCCGCGCGTGAGCCCGCATCATCAGGTAATAGATGATGAAATTCGTTACGGCGACCAACCCGGTGGAAAGGGCCAGGCCGCGCTGGCCGAACCCGAGTTGAAAGGTAAAGATCCAGTTCAGGAGCAGGTTCGCCCCGATCGAAAGGAAGCTGACGAACATGGGCGTGTGGCGCTTGTTGATGGCGTAAAAGGCGGGCGCCAACACCTTGATGCCGGAGTAAGCGGCGAGGCCGACCGTGTAGAATTGGAGGACCGACGCGGTCTCAAACGTGTCGTGAGGCAGAAACCGGCCACGCTCGTACAGGAGCCGGATGATGGGATGGGCGAGCACGATCAGCCCGACGGTGCTCGGGATCGTCAGAAAGAACGCGAGGCGCAACGCCCGCGCCAGGGTAGCCCGGAAGGCCGCGTTATCTTTCAGGGCGGCGCTGCGGGAGACCATCGGCAACGTCACGGTCGAGATGGCCACGCCGAACACTCCGATCGGTAACTGGACCAGGCGGAACGCGTTGTTCAACCAGCTCACCGGCCCGTCACCGAGTTGGGAAGCGAACATGCCGTTGATCATGACATTTACCTGGACGGCACTGCTGGAGATCACGGCGGGCGCCATCAGGGCAAGGACGTCGCCGACGCCGGGGTCGCGCCACCGGAAATCCGGTTTGAAGCTGAACCCGACCATTTTGAGTGAGGGAAGTTGAACGGCGAGCTGCAGCAGGCCGCCGATGAGCGTGCCGATGGCCAACCCCACCAGCGCACGATTGCCGAAGTGGGGATCGAGAACGTACCCGAGGCTGATCCCGCCGATGATGGAACCGAGATTAAAGAAACTGGAGGCCAAGGCCGGTACGGCGAAACGGTTTTTGGCGTTCAACATCCCCATGACCAGCGCCGCGAGCGACACCAGCAGGATGAACGGGTACATGATCTGAGCCAGGAGAACCGTAAGTTCGCGCTTGGCCGGGTCAAACCCCGGCGCCAGCACCCGGATCAAAGGATCGGCAAAGAGCACCCCGGCGAGTGAGATCAGGCTCATGAAGACGAGGGTGAGCGTGGCCATTTTGCCCGCCAGGCGCCAGGCGGGTTGATCGCCTTCGGTGGCGATTTTTCGGGAAAAGGTGGTGACGAAGGCCGTCGACAGGGCTCCCTCGGCAAACAGGTCCCGCAGCAGGTTGGGTGCACGGAACGCGATGATGAACGCGTCCATGTTACGGCCCGCTCCAAAGAGTGCGGCGAACAGGAGGTCGCGCAACAACCCCAGCACCCGGCTCAACATCACCGCCAAACTCACGACGCCGGCCGCTTTCGTCGCGGACTGGCGCTCTTGCATCGCCACTGCCATCGGAAGCTGATAACGGGAACAGACGCCCGGATCAACTATTTCTCAGGTGCCGCCCTCAACCCCCCCGGACTATACCGATTGCCGAGGGTCTTTTCCGAAAAGGGCGCGGGCTGCGAACAGGGACACGGCGCTGATTTCGGAAAAGACCCTCGGCAATCGGTATAGGACTTTCAACTCCGGGCTTGCATCCGAAGCCTCCTCCCGTTAGGTCCCTGTCGATCCATGGGCGGCAAAGCTGTACTGAACCATTCACGTTGGAATGAGGTGATGGGTGTGGACGGCAAGCCGCGGGCAGTTTACCAGCCGCTCGTCGCCCGGTTGCCGGCCGCCGCCGATCTGCGCGAACTCCAGGATCGGCTGGAAGGCACGCTGCGCGAATTGGGCATGACTTTTGAGGTGCCCGGAACCAGCCTCAAAAATACCTGGTTTTGCGATCTTCTACCCCAAATCTTCACCGAAGAGGAGTGGACCCTGATCGTGCGCGGGTTTCAACAACGCGTCCGGGCGTTCGAGGCGCTGCTGCAGGACGTTTACGGGCCCCGTGAAATCCTGCGCGAAGGCGTGTTGCCGATTCCCTTGGTGCTCGGCAGCCCGCATTACCAGCACACCGCCACAGGGTTGAAACCGACCCACGGCAGCTACCTGCACCTGAGCGGTTTATGCCTGGCGCGTGATCCGGCCGGCCAGCTGGTCGTGAAGAGCCATTATTTCAGCCATCCTTCCGGCCTTTCCTACATGATCCAGAACCGGCGCCTGCTTGCGCGGGTTGCCCCGGAACTGTTTCAGGATTACTCGGTTGCATCCATCGCCGACGTGCCGACGCAGATCCTGATCCGGCTGCGGAGCGTGGCGCCCCGGCCGGAACCGGCGGCCGTGCTGCTGACCCCCGGAACCGGGAGCGCGGTCTATTCCGAACACAGCTTTCTCGCACGCCGCATGGGCATACCCCTGGTGCAGGGCAACGACTTGGTGGTACTCAATGACACCCTTTTTCTCAAGGCAGTTTCCGGGCTGGAACGCGTCGACGTGATCTATAGCCGCCTGGCCGATCCCTGGCTGGATCCCTTGGTCTTTCGCACGGACACTCGGGCAGGGGTGGCCGGTCTGGTGAATTGTCTCCGGCAAGGCAACCTGGCGATGATCAACAGCGTCGGGGCGCAATTGTCGGATGACCGGAGCTTTCTGCATTTCTCGAACGCGATTATCCGGTACTACCTCGGCGAATGGCCGGTCCTCCCCACGCTGGGGACGTACTGGCTGGGCGACCTGGACCAGCGCGAAATGGTGCTGGACAACCTCGAGCGTTTCCAGATCCGGGCCCTGGTCGGCGAAAAGGCGATGACCCCCACGGCGCACGAGACGACGCTCCTGGAGATCCGGCGCGCCCCGCACCTGTACGTGGCGCAACCGGTGATGGACACGGTCGAGACGCTCTGTTTCGCCAACGGGCGGCGCGTTCGCCGCAGCCAGGACCACCTGGTTTACGGCATCCAGACGACCAGCGGGTTCCACGTCTTTGACGGTGCGCTGACCCGGGTCGCATCCACCGCGCATGGCCGGACCGAGAGCGAACATGGCGGCGGCGGCAAGGACACCTGGGTTTTGCGGGAACAGCCGCTGGCTGAGCTCGGCTCAGGCGGATTTCACCGTTCAAAACTGTTGCCGAGCCGGTTGGTGACCAGTCGTGTGGCGGAAGCATTCTACTGGATGGGCCGGTACCTTGAGCGCGCCCTGGAAGTGTCCAGGATCATCACCGTGATCGAGACGTTGGAGATGGAGGAATTGTCCTCGGCTGAACGCAAGTTGTACCGCCCGGTGTGGGACCGCCTCTTGCCGCCGCTCGATATCCCCGGCCGGCGCGGCCGGCGGACCATCGGCAACGTGGCCGAACGCTACCGGATGATGCTCGACGCGCGCGACGCCGGCTCGGTCAGCGGCATGATCGGTAGGAGCCTGGTGAACGCAGAAAGCCTGCGCGAGGTCATCAGCCCCGAGGCTTGGTCGCCGTTGGTGGCGCTGCGGGTTTTCTTCGATCGCAACCGCTGGCGTGAACGAGCCAGCGAGCAAATGGCCCGCCGGAGCACCCGCCGGTCGGCCGAGGCCGTGACGGGGCTGATCCCTCAGTTTTTTGCCACCGCGCAAAACTCGATGTTGCTGGACGACGGCTGGCGTTTTTGCGAACTCGGGCAGTACGTGGAGCGCTCGGTGGCTTCCGCCAACGCCAGCGCCAGCATCGTCCGCTCCCTGGCCGAGCGTTCGGAGCGCTCGGGCGATCTCCCCCCCGTGGAAATCGAGTTGTCGGCGTTTCTCCGCCTGATCGGCAGTCGTGACGCCTACCGGCGCATTTACCAGTTGCGCTCCGAACCGGCGCCGGTGCAGGAATTGCTCTGGCAGAACCGCGAGATGCCCCGATCGGTGATTTTCTGCCTGGAACGTTGCGCCAGCCTGGTAGAAGCTTCTTTGCCGCAGGCGTCCCGCCCGGTGCAAGTCACCCTTGAATTCATCCAAAACCTGGTTCGGCAGATTCGCGCAGTTAATTGGTACCGCTATTTTCCGCCGGGCACAGAGACCGAGGTCCGGGTATCCCAACGCGCGGAACTGGCCGAACTGCGCAAGTTAGTTCACGATCTGCTGAGCTCCGTCAGGGAACTTCACGTGATCATTTCCGACAACTTCCTGAACCATCAAAGCACGGTCGCCGAGCAGGAAACGATCGTCAGCTAGCCCGCAACAACCACGCCAAAGCCGAAGCGACGCGTTCATTGCGGGCTAGAACGCTCTTAAACAGACACGACGTGTCTGTTTAAGAGCCGATCCTTTCCCCTCCGGACCTTGAAAGTTAGGGGTTTTGGCTTTTGCAGGATGTTGTATCGTTGGCGCTTATGCGTTTCCGGGTGACTCACGTGACTTACTACCGATACACCGCGCCGGTCGCTGAGGCCCACCTGGAGCTGCGGCTGACGCCCCCGCAACGGGAGAATCAGCGAGTCGAGTTTCATCGGATCCGGTTACAACCGGCGGCGAAATCCTCCAGCTACACAGATTATTTCGGGAATGAAACCAGCGTGGTTTCGGTTCCCTACCGGCACTCGCGGCTAACGGTCAAAAGTGAAGCCGTCGTCGAGACTCTCCCGGTCGAGCTTCCCGGGCGCAGCCTGGAACTCCCGGTTCAGGAGGCCCGCCAGATCCTGGCGTCGACGTTGCCGTTCACGTACGATTACCTGCAGCCGACCGGGATGGTGAAGATCGGGCGTGAAGCGACCCAATGGGCCAGGCGCTACCTGGGCGGTAACGCGGGCCTCGGCGCAGGGCTACAGGCGCTTAACCACGCGATTTACGACCAATTCAAGTACCACTCGGGATCGACCGAGTTTTCAACCGACCTCCGCGAAATCTGGAAACAACGCGCGGGCGTCTGCCAGGATTTTGCGCACGTGATGCTGAGCGTGCTGCGGACCGCCGGGCTTCCGTCCCGGTACGTGTGCGGCTACATTGAAACGACGCCGCCGGGCGAAGCCGCCAAAGGACGGGTCTGGCTGGTGGGATCGGTCGCCACGCACGCCTGGGTTGAGGTTCTGGTGCCGGGACAAATCTGGGTGGCCTTGGATCCGACGAACGACCGGTGGTGCGGCGAGCAGCACATCGCGGTCTCGGTCGGCCGCGACGCGTGCGAAGCCTCGCCGATCCGCGGTACGTTCAAGAGCTCAGGCCGGCAGGTGCTGAAGGTACGGGTAAACGTGAAGAGGCTGTTTCGACAACGGGTAACGAGTGGCGCGTAACGGGTTCGGGGTTCGGAGCGGCGGCGTGAGGGCCGGAGGCCGGGTATCAAGTCGAACGTTCGAACGCACCGCGGGACCTTTAGCGGTCCAATCAGCGTAATCTGTGGACGTCTTTTCTGCGTTGTCTGCGTGTTCTGCGGATTTTTTCGCAAGACGTTTCTCGTTGTCAGCGGTGCGTGATTCGGTTGATTGCGGCCATGCGAGTCCAGATCTCGAACGTAGTGCGGTATCGGTATGCAAAAGCGGTAAGTTTTTCGCCGCAAATCGTCCGGTTGTTGCCAAGGACGGATCAGGCAATCGTGACGCACCGGCTTCAGACCACCCTCAATCTGCCTGCCGACATCCAGTACCGCCGGGATCTCTTTGACAATCTGATTGCAAAATGCGTCCTGCAAGCCCCGGGCTCGCTGCTGGAAATTGCCGTACAACTCGAACTGGAAATCTGGCGGCGCAATCCTTTCCATTTTCTGCTGGCCGGTCATGCGGCCGAGTTCCCGTTCGAATACGCGGACCACGAAAAGCAAGTGTTGGGACCTTTCCGGGCAGTCAGACCGGAAGACGACGCCAACACGGATGAGATCTGGTCATTGAACGGTAAATGCGACACGGTGGAGATGTTGCTGGACGTGTTGCGCGCGCTGCACCGCGGGATCGGCTATGAGGTGCGTCTTGAGGGACAAGCCAGGCCGCCGAAGGAAGTTCTCGAGCTGAGATCGGGCGCCTGCCGGGATACGGCGCTGCTCTGTGCGGTGCTCCTGCGCAAGCTGGGTTTGGCGGTGCGGCTGGTCAGCGGGTTTTATTGCGAGTTTGAGGTCGAAGTGGCTGACCGGCGTGCCGAGCGCGGTTTGCACGCCTGGATCGAAGTCTACCTGCCGGGTGCGGGCTGGGTCGGCCTGGACCCGACGAACGGATTTTTCTGCGATGAACGCTTCATTCCGACCGCCGTTGGCGTCAATATGGTCGATGTGGCGGCCATTGAAGGGAGCTATTACGGCAAAGAGCGGGTCGAGTGCGTGTTTGACACCCAGCTGGATATTCAATTGATGACCGAACCGAGCCTGACCAAACTGGCGCACCGCGTCGAGGCCACCCTTGCCGGGGCCGGGCTTCAACTCACGATGGGCGGTGAACCGACCTTTATTCCGCAGAAGGCTGAGGGTCCGGAATGGTCCTACGCCGCGGTCGGACCGGAAAAGCTGGATTACGCCTATCGGTTTGCAAACGTCATTGCAGAGAGGGTATGGCCGGAAGCGATTGTCCTTTACACGCCGGGAAAGCTTTACCCGGGCGAGGTCAATCCGCGATGGGCGATCAATGTGATTCGTATGGACCAGCCGGTCGCGGGCCCGCCGGAAGGTGCCGCCGCCGGGGCCTCTCCGGCCTTGAATCACGATGAAACCGAGCGTTTTCTGCAAACGATCGGAGAGGCTCTAGGCGTGCATGAACGCTGGCTGCCGGCGATGGATCCGCAAGCCGCGCCGGCCGGCCAGCCGCACGCCTGGGTGCTGCCGCTTGACCACACCGGGGATGCGTGGGTAGGTGAAAACTGGGGCGTACAGGCGCTGACCTTAACGGCCGCAGAAGGTCCGGCGGGCTTGCGCCTTCCCTTCAACGACCTGCCGGCCACGATCAGTAAGCGTGCTCTGGTCGTCGAGCCGCAAGGCGGGACGCTGGCGGTTTTTCTACCCCCGCTACTACCCGAACCTTTTTCTGCCCTGGTACAAATTATCAATCGCGCGGCCCCAGCCAAGGTTTGCTGGCAGGGCTACATGCCGCCCGATTTGCCGGGTTCCTGGTCGGTCATCGCTTTTGCCGCCGACCCCGGCGTGCTCGAGGTCAATCTGCCGCCGTGCCCGACGTGGTTTGAGTACCGGCAGTGGCTGGAACGGCTTCAGGAGATCGCCCTCGAACTCGGTTTGACCACCACGCGCCCGGGCAATGTTCCTACCGGAACCGGCGGCGGCAACCACCTCCTGTTCGGTGGTCCCTCCCTCGAGGAAAATCCGTTCTTTACTCGTCCAGGCTGGCTGGCCTCGATCCTTCGCTATTGGCAGCATCACCCCGCGTTAGCGTACCTCTTCACGGGCCATTACGTCGGTCCCTCTTCCCAGGCGCCGCGCCCCGACGAGAGCGCAAAGCTCATCCTGGATCTGGAGCTCGCCTATCGTCAGCTCGAAAATCTGGAAAGCGGTGACCGACGCCAGGAGATCCACGAACTGGTGCGCCACCTGCACACGGACCTCGAAGGCAACACGCATCGCAGTGAGACAAGCTTCGACAAATTCTGGCAGTTTCCGTCCGGCACACGCGGCCTTTTGGAGTTTCGTGCTCTGGAAAGCCTGCCTCACCCCGAGTGGTCGTCGGCCGTCGCCCTGCTTTGGCGGGCCTTGTTCTGCTACCTGCATGACCAGCCGTTTCGGGCGACGCTGGAGGATTGGGGCGGTCGCCTGCACGACCAGTATCTCCTACCCTCGTTCCTTTGGAAGGATTTGACCGGCGTATTAAGCGACCTGGCCCAGTTCGGCATTGCGTTTGATCCCCATATCTTCCGCGAAATCTGGCGATGGCGTTTCCCGGTTCTGCTCGAGTTGGACTCAGTGATGAGCGTGCGAAGGGCGCTGGAAGCGTGGCCGCTGCTGGCCGAGGTCCCCACCAGCGGCGGGAACACGAGCCGCTTTGTCGATGGGTCAATGGAACGATGGGAAGCAGTGGCTCAAACCGATTGGGTTAACCGGCACGCGCTGTATGTGAACCACCGTGAAGTGCTGTTCCGGAAGCTGGATTCGCGCGAGATGGTCGCCGCGTTCCGGTTCCGCAAGTCAGCCCTCTACCCTTCCCTGC